>JAYTMF010000342.1:0-2564 GCA_043728755.1 Flavobacteriales bacterium | reverse complement strand
CTTCGTATGCGGTAATTCTACCTCACCTTTTCTGACGATCCATCGCTTGTCGGCAAACCATCCAAAGTCATGGACATTAGACTGAACGAAACGCAGCGTCTTCATTTCATCACTCGATTTCGGATACTTCAAATCTTCGGTGCTGTTGGCAAATGAAGTTGCTGAAGGAAGAGGTTTACCGGCCAATTCGTTCATCCATGCCACTTCGCTTTCTGTTTGCAAATCACCAGTTGCACCTACTATATAATTTGCCGGCAATGTGATGCTAACATCGAAGCTTCCGAATTCACTGAAAAATTCTCCTTGTGTGAGGTACGGCATTTCATGCCAGCCATCTTTATCAAATACTGCCGGTTTGGGATACCATTGTGTGATCTGATAGCTTTCACCAATGTGTCCTAATCTGGAAATGGATCCGCTTGGTAATTTCACATAAAATGGAGTAGTGACTTTTATCCTGCCTCCGGCCGCAAGCGGTTCATTTAAATAAAGAATAGCTATGTCTTCGAAGTCTTTCAAATACTCCCATTTGGCTGACTGCCCATCGATCTTGAAATCGAGTGAATCGATGAATCCTTTTGCGGTAGGTTTTGCCCAGAGCATGAAAAAATCTCCTTGCTTAAATTTTTGTTGTGCCATGGCCGTTTTGGTATTCTTGTATGCATTTGGCCAAAGATGAATCAAGAGATAGTCAAGTTCCTGTGCGCTATTGTTGATGTATTCGAATTCTTCATATCCGCTGAGCGCATGCGTTTTGTCATTCAACGTCACATCTATTTTGTAATTGACTTCTTGTTGAAAGTAGTATCTCGATTGAGCCGATGCCAATATGCTCATTTGAGATATGAAAAGGACGAGTAAGGATCTCTTCATGTTAAGGATAATGTGTTTTCGATGAGACAAATTAAATGAACAATTGCCGAAGGATGTGAAGTTTCATTGGTGTGTTCGATTTAGAAAGCTATTACCAAGAACGCGCGATGCTTCAAATCAGAAACGGCATCCGCAAGGATGCCGCCTCTTTTTCAACTGTTACTAATAGGGTCAGCTAGTGACCGTAAATCGCTTTGAGCTTTTCCTCAAGCACTGCACCGCGCAGATTGTGACCAATAATATTACCTTCCTTGTCCACTAAAACAGTGAATGGAATACTCTTCACTTTGTAGGTTTGAGCTGCTTGACTTTCCCACCATTTAAGGTCGCTCACATGGTTGGGCCATTTCAGTCCGTCAGCTTCAATGGCTTGGAGCCATGGGTCTTTAGCTTTGTCCAATGAAACACTGAAAACTTCGAATCCGTCCTTGTTGTACTTATCGTACGCGGCTACTACGTTTGGATTCTCTCTTCTGCATGGACCGCACCAGCTTGCCCAGAAATCTATCAACACTGTCTTTCCTTTTAAATCAGATAATTTGCGAAGCTTGCCTTTAGTATCGTTCAGGGCAATTTCCGGAGCCGGCTTTCCTGCAGCAATATTTGATGAAGTTGATGTTTCGTCTGCAGTCTGCTTTTCCTTATTCATGAACATTTGCACCTGCTGTCGCATGCCTTTGTAGATCATTGTGTGCCCAAAACTTCCTTCAAGTTCAGTAAAGACTCTGTCAAACATATCGATATCCGTTCTTGGATCGAGCTGCTGAACGGCAATCAACGCGGCAGGGGTGGAGTAATGTGTTTCAAGCCAAGTTTTGATGCATTCTGTCCGCTCTTTTCTACTTGTAAGCATTGTTTGATTCAACATGGCCTTTTCTTCCTGACTTAAACCGGAGACGGAGAATTTTTCACGTACTTCTTTTTCTTTTTTGTTGAACGGTTCACACTTAACCTCTAATTCACGGAGCATCTCTGAATTGGCGGATCCATTTACCTTAAGTGTCGCATCCATGTTCTCCAGATTTCCACTGATTGTTGGGCATTCAGTGCTATCCGTTATCAGCGTAACGTATTCATCCTTGCCAACGATAATCCGATAGAAATTCATTTCAAGCGGTCGTTGAGGCACAATCTTAAAACTACCATCATCAGCCGACACCGTTGAATCTGTCAATACGCTATGGTTGTTGATAAAACTTTCCAGGTAAATGACTTGACCTGCAGCGCCATTTATTTTACCGCTAATGGTCCCTTTTTGGCCAGAACTACCGCATGCTGACACAAGCGCGACCAATATGCATATACTGATTATTAATCTCAACTTCATAATTATATACTGCTGTCTGAATAAATATTTTTTGATTTTGATTCTTACTGAGTTGTCTTTAATTTCTAAATCCAACTTCAAACTCATATGGTGATGAACTTCAATTTTTCTAATATTTCATTTTGAAATGCTTGGCCATCTGCCACAAATTCAATTTCCACCGGAACGAAAAAAATGGGTACGCTATAAGTGTTGTCCATTTCTTTCAATTTTACTGCATCTTTTTCTGTCGTTATCATCACAAAACCATCCGGCGCAAAATTACCACATTCTTTTAGTAGGTACAGGATGTCCAAATGCGAAAAAATGTGATGATCAGGATACGACACGAATTTTCTTAGATTGAATTTTTTTGCAAGTTGAA
>JAYTMF010000341.1:0-2951 GCA_043728755.1 Flavobacteriales bacterium | reverse complement strand
AGCTCGACATCGCAAGTGTGAGCACGCCCATTGACTTCTTCGACAACGAGGCCACGCTTACAGGCACATTGAAATTAAAACCCGTAGGCATGACCGGAGAAGGTGATATGAAATTTGGTGGCGCGACGCTTAGCTCGCGCGACTTCGACTATACCCGACGAAAAATTCTCGCAGACACTTCTTCCTTTCAGCTCGCAGGAATGGGCGATAGTGCAGGACTCGGACTTGCATTCAAAACCGACAACGTTAATGCCAACGTCGACTTCGATAAAAGGCAAGGTGTATTCAAAAGCAACGGTGGTGAAACGAAAATCGACTTTCCAACCAACAAATATGTATGCTACATGGACCAGTTCACATGGTATATGGACCGCGACGAAATGGACTTGACTTCTTCGAGAGCAGCTGGCGACGATTTGGTGATTGATACAAGCGATGAGATGACAAAATCGAATTTCTTTTCTGTTGCTGAGGGACAAGACTCACTCAACTTCCTTTCCTCAAAAGCGAAATACGACTTACGAAAAAGCCGGATTACTTGCGAGAAAATTCAGTATATCATAGTAGCTGATTCTAAGATTACACCCGATAGTGGCAAAGTCGTTATTGAGAAATATGCCGATATGTTGCCGCTTTCGAAAGCCCAAATTTTGAGTAACTATGTCACGCAATATCACAATTTGTTCAATGCAGAGATTAAGATCAGCGGAAGAAAGAAATATGCGGGCTCGGGTGATATTGCATACACGGATGAGAACAAGAAGGAGGTCGTCATACACATGGAAACGCTGAAGGTGGACACCACATTGCAAACAGTAGGATATGGCAAGATCAAGGAGAATGACCAGTTCTTTCTCTCCCCTGCCTATGAATATTTCGGGGACTTTGAATTGCAAGCCAATCAGAAATTCTTGACGTTTGAGGGTGGAGTCAAAATCCTACACAACTGTGAGAGCATGCCTCGGACCTATTATAAATTCCGGTCGGAGATTAATCCCGAAGAGATCTTTATTCCCGTTGACACCTCTATGCGCGCAATGGACATGACAAATCTTGGAATTGGAGTAATGATCAGCACAGCATCACAAATTGAAGTGTATCCTGCTTTCTTAAGTGATATAAGGGAAAAGGCCGATCATCCGGTGGTGAAAGCAGATGGATTCTTATACTATGACAAGGTTACCTCGCGCTATGTGATCGGTTCGAAAGAGAAAATTCGACAGCCGAAACTGGCTGGAAATCTTGTGACGCTTAACACCAGCACATGCGAATTAAATGGCGACGGCAGGCTCGACTTCGGTGTTGACTTTGGAGTGGTGAAGTTGACGAATGTCGGAGAAATTAAATACCGTACAAAAGAAAATGAGATGACCTCACAAGGAATCACAATGATCAATTTCCCAATTGACGACGGCGCCATAAAGCGTATGTACGAGCAAATAGAACAATGGCCGAACCTTTTGCCTGTGGATATTACGAAAACGAAATACGAAAAGGGCTTGGTAGAATTGCTGGGTACGGAGAAGTCGGATAAATTGATTTCCGAGCTCAACCTCAGCGGGCAATTGAAAAAAGTTCCGGAAGAATTGCAGGCAACGTTTTATCTCGCCGATGTAAAATTCATTTGGAACAATTCAGATGAGACATTCCAGAGTGTAGGACCGATCGGAATTGCGAGCATGGACAAGAAGCAGATATTTAAATATGTGAAAGGAAAAATCGAGATTGAGAAAAAGCGAAATGCAGATATGATACGTTTCTATCTGGAGCTCGATCCAGGCACATGGTATTACTTCGAATACAAGTTAGGCATCATGAATATTCTCAGCAGCGACAAAGACTTCGGCACTATCCTCTCCGAGGTCAAAGAAGACAAGCGCAAGTTTGAAGAAGGGAAATACAAGCACACCTATTTATTCATTAGCAATAAGAAGAAGAGGGATGATTTTGTGGCGAGGTTCAGGGATTTGTGATGCGTGGAATTTCATTGTGTTGAGGAGAAGTAACGGTTGGCAGATATGTGATGCGCGGGCCTTGCAGTCCCGCACATGCGCGAGCGGCGCAGCACGAAATCCCACCAATTAATAATGTGCTTTTGAAGTAATTATTCCATTGTATGATTTCTCAAACATTGGCATGTTTTAGAAATCACATTGGTATTATTTGTCGGTCAATACAAACGGCAATTTTTCCTTCTGTCTTTCGAATTCAATTTTCAACATACTATTTAGGTTCTTATTATTTCTCATTAATAGAAACATTGCACCTTGTGCTCTTAGTAACTTTTCATCTTTATCTATCCCAAGATTTACTTTGTAAAGTTCTTCTATTGCCTTTACAAATTCATCATACATAGTAAACTCTTCGCTTTGGTAATGTTTAAATATTGAAGAAAAGCAAAATGCTTCGACAAATGGTTTTCTTTCGACCTCTGTTTTCTTAATGTCGTTAAAACCAACGCACACTTTTCCAACATAATGTCCTTTGTCAGTCAGTCTCATAATAGAAAAATACTTTACGGCTATATTCATCAAATTGTCCATTGATAAAGTGTCCTTCGCAATTTTCTTGTCGATTGTTTTGCTGACTAGTTCAGTCATTACGGAATTAAACAGACTGTCCCTTTTTAAATCCACGAAATAAGTGTTTCTCAAAGCAATGCTGTCTGTCAACTGTAAAAGATTTTGATAGTTTGTGTTGGAAGAAAAGTTTATCAATAAGTAGTCAATAAACATAGTATTGTTGTTTACTAACTCCGAATAGCAACTCTTTCTCTCCGTTTCAATTACCTGTTTTCTCAAGTAGTCTTTTCCATTTTCGGTGGATTTTTGAATTGAAATAAAGTCAACGTAGTGATTTTTAATGTCACATTGTTGTTGTCCAAATCCCTGAATTGAGATAATGCACGTGATGATTGCTGTTAATGTTGATTTTTTCAATGTTCTGTCTTG
>JAYTMF010000340.1:0-1502 GCA_043728755.1 Flavobacteriales bacterium | reverse complement strand
GACTATGACGTTGTCTTCATTTTTCGCGAAGCGCTGATGACGCGTAGTACATACTTTGAAATGAAGTTCGCCCGAACTGGCGCCAAGATCATTTACGATTTTGATGATGCTATTTGGATGAATGATACCAGCGCCGCCAACAAATTTTTTTCCTGGATGAAGAATCCATCAAAGATTGCCAAGAGTATTGCTGTGTCTGATTTGGTTTTTGCAGGAAACGCATACCTGAAAGATTATGCTTCGCGATTCAATGAAAACGTTGTCGTAGTGCCGACGACGATTGATACGGATGAGTATCGACGGATTCCCAGGATATCGAACGATGAAGCCATAGTTATAGGATGGAGTGGAAGTATCACCACTATCAAACATTTTGAATACGCCATTCCGTTTTTGAAAATACTGAAGAAGGATTACGGAGATAAGGTGCGCATAAAAGTCATTGGCGATGCCAATTACCGCAATGAAGAATTGAACATTGTCGGATTGGGATGGAATAGGAAGGATGAAGTGATGGAACTTTCGGATATCGACATTGGTATTATGCCATTGCCCGATGATCCGTGGGCTCGCGGCAAGTGTGGACTGAAAGGTCTTCAATACATGGCGTTGAGCATCCCCACGATCATGTCGCCCGTGGGTGTCAACACCGAGATCATACAGGACGGAGTCAACGGATTTCTTGCCGGCAATACAGAAGAATGGATCCAAAAAATTAGCCGATTGATAGAAGAACCTGCATTGAGAGTGAGTATGGGTGAGGCAGCGAGAAACACAGTGGAAGTGAAATTCAGTGTACGCGCGAACAAGGAATTGTATCTGCGCTTGTTTCAGTCTTTGTTCTGATCTCGATTCGCTTTGTGATGTGTATTTCTTGAATAGCATTTTACAAACAACTTGTGAGTCAACGTTTGACCACTATACGCATACTATACTTTGCACGTGTTAATCACAAATTTTTATTCAACTCTTAATTCTTTTTTATGGAACCACACATGAATATAATGGCATTGATTGTTGCCTCACTCATTCCTATGAGCATGGGAATCATTTACTATCACCCTAAGTTGATGGGCCAGGCATGGATGTCAGCAAATGGGTTCACGAAAGAATCCATTGGCAAAGGACCAGGTGCGATGGCTTATATTCTCACACTTGTGACATCTATGATGCTCGCATTTTTCTTTTGGGGTTGGGTAACGGGTGGCGGCGGACAGGATTCATTCCAGGTAGTGGATGCGAAGGATGGCCATAGCCATGTAACCTTCAGTCATGGTTTGTTTCATGGTCTTGCGTTTTCCTTGTTGGTGTTGTTTCCTGTTTTCGCCAGCATGGCTGTATTCGAAAGGAAAAGCGCCAAATGGGCTGCTATCAATCTTGGTTACTGGAGTTTCACTGTTATGCTGATGTGCGGCATTCTCAGTGCATGGCGCTAGAAGCTGCAGGATTTACCACATTTAATTATAAAGCTCGGTTTACTTCATTGGAAACCGGGCTTTTTA
>JAYTMF010000339.1:0-4392 GCA_043728755.1 Flavobacteriales bacterium | reverse complement strand
CAAATGCAATCCCTGATGAATAGCTTCTCAAAGTGTATTGCTTATTGTTCATCCGCACACGTTTCGGGAATCAAAACATTATGCCAACGCTTTTTCCCTGATAATAGTTTGTGTTCTATCCGGACCAACACTTACTACAGTGATTGGAATTTCCAGTTTCGATTCCAGATATTCGATATAATGATTCAGTGCTTCCGGAATTTCATTCAGATTGCGCAACTTCGTTAGATCAACTTTCCAACCTGGAAGATTTTCATATACAGGTTGAACTTTTTCCGGACTGATATCATAAGGTAAATAGGAGATCACTCCATCCTCCGTTTTGTATCCGGTGCATACGCTGATCTCGTCAAAGTCACTCAATACATCCGCCTTCATCATAATCAATTGCGTGACGCCATTCACCATGCATGCATATTTCATGGCTGGCAGGTCGATCCAACCGCATCGACGCGCTCTTCCGGTTGTTGACCCGAATTCATTGCCCGTTTTGCGCATTTGCTCTCCCGTTTCATCCGTCAATTCTGTTGGAAAAGGCCCACTGCCCACACGTGTGCAATAGGCTTTGAAAATGCCTATCACCTCACCCACTCTATTTGGGGCGATGCCGAGACCGGTGCATGCACCTGCTGCAATAGTCGTGGATGACGTTACAAAGGGATATGTTCCAAAATCAATATCAAGCATAGATCCTTGAGCACCTTCGGCGAGAATCTTTTTTCCGTCCTTCAATGCCTGATTGATATAATGTTCGCTGTCAACGATCGTCAATGACTTCAGCGTTTCCACGCCCTTCAAAAATTCACCTTCCATCTGCGCCAATTCCACCTCATCCACTTTGAAAAAAGTTTCAAAGCCCTTCAGCAAAAACGCGTGTTTCAGTTGCAGTGCCTCATACTTCGATGTAAAATCCGCATCAAGTAAATCACCGACACGCAAACCGTTCCGACCTGTTTTATCCATATAACTCGGCCCGATTCCCTTCAACGTTGATCCAATTTTTGCTTCGCCCTTCGAAGCTTCACTTGCGCGATCAAGAAGTCTGTGTGTAGGAATGATAACATGCGCTTTCCGCGAAATGACCATGCGATCATTCACCGGAACATTCATCGCAAGAAGTGCTTGAATTTCTTTCGCAAATACCACAGGGTCGATCACTACTCCGTTGCCGACAAGGTTGATGACGTGCGGATGAAAAATTCCCGACGGAATGGTGTGCAACACGTGTTTGATGCCTTCAAATTCTAAGGTATGACCGGCATTTGGGCCGCCCTGAAAGCGGGCGATGATGTCGTACTTCGGAGTCAGTACATCCACCAGTTTGCCTTTGCCTTCATCACCCCATTGAAGACCTAATAGTATATCTGCTTTGTTAACCACGGCGCGAATTTGTTAGTGTGAAAAATGACCGCGCGAAATTACGGAGTTCTCAACGAAGGTTAGAAAAAGCCTTGAAAGCGCAGTCCTTGCAGACCACTCAGCTACGTTTCTTGCCGTAAAAATGAAGGGAGTGATGTTCGATATCAATGTTGAATATTTCTTCCAAAGTAGATTTGATATTCTGGATGCGCGGATCGCAAAATTCAAGCACCTCATTTGAATCGGTCATGATGATATGATCGTGTTGCTGATTCTGAAAAGCCTTTTCAAAATGTGCTGTGTTCTTGCCAAATTGATGTTTGCGCACCAGACTGCAATCGATAAGAAGATCAATGGTATTGTATAGTGTAGCTCTCGAAACACGGTATTTCTTATTCTTCATTCCCACATAGAGTGCTTCAATATCGAAATGGCCTTGCATGTCATAAATCTCGCGAAGAATGGCAAAACGCTCAGGCGTCTTTCTGTGTTTATGCAACTCGAGATAGCTCGTGAAGATCTCTCTTACTTTTTCCTGAATCTGTACTGACATGTGGATTGCAAATGTAACTCTACTCAAACTCACTCTCAATCCTGTCCACAGTGAGTACTCCGCTGACGGCTTTCAATTTGTCGATAAGTGAATGCAAATGCTTGGTGTCATGCACGAGCACGATCACCTTACCTTGAAATATGCCGTCATTCGCTTCAAATGAAATGGCGCGCATATTCACGTTCATGTCCGTAGAAATGATATTGGTGATATTCTGTACGATTCCTACATCGTCCGTTCCGGAAAACCTGACACCCACTTCAAATTGCACGGTATCAGCATTTCTCCATCTGGCCTTCATGACGCGATACGCGTACTTGCTCATCAACTCCTGTGCATTCGGACAATTCGTGCGATGTATTTTGATGCCTTCCGTCACAGTAATGAATCCGAATACTTCATCGCCCGGAATCGGATTGCAACATGTTGCGAGTTTGTAATCTACGCGCTGAGCCTCATCACCAATGAGGAGTGTTTCATTCTTGCCGGAAGTTGTTGCCACTGTTCTTTCAGTGTGTTCCGGCTTCTCAACTTCCTTTTTGACATCCGTTTTTTTATCAAAACGAAATTTCGTTCCATCAACTGTGAAGCCTTTCAGACGTGTTAAATCTATTCGGCTCTTCGCAATTCTAAAGTAAAGCTCTACGGCATTCTCCGTATCGAAATGCTTTACAAACTCATCAATATTCTTACTGTTGAATTCAACTTTCAGTCCACTGAAACGACGGCGCAGCATGTCCTTTCCTTCATCGGCCATCTGCTTCTTTTCTTCACGCAGCGCATCGCGAATTTTGTGTCGCGCACTTGCCGTGATGACAATATTCAGCCAATCTTCCTTAGGGCGTTGTTTCTTGGAGGTCAGAATTTCAACCTGATCACCACTGCGCAATTTGTGACTGAGCGGCACCAGTTTGAAATTCACTTTGGCGCCGATACAATGCGAACCGATTTCAGAGTGGATAAGAAAAGCAAAATCCAGTGATGTTGCACCAACAGGCAAAGTTTTCAGATCGCCATTGGGCGTAAAAACGTATATCTCTTCTGAGAAAAGTGACAACTTAAAATTATCGATGAAGTCGATCGCATTGTCCTCCGGATTTTCAAGTACATCGCGCACCTGTGTCAACCATTTGTCAAGTTTGTTTTCAGGTGATTCAGGTGCGTCCTTGTATTTCCAATGTGCCGCAAATCCCTTCTCCGCCATCTCATCCATTCGTTCAGAACGAATCTGCACCTCCACCCACTTTCCCGTAGGCGACATCACCGTGGTGTGCAGCGATTCATATCCGCTGCTCTTCGGAATACTGATCCAATCTCGCAACCGCTCAGGACTTGGCTGATAAAAATCTGTAACAATGGAATACACGCGCCAGCAATCACTCTTCTCCATTTCCTGCTCAGAAGCAAGAATGACACGGATAGCGAAGACATCATAAATTTCCTCGAAAGGAACACCCTTCTTCACAATCTTATTCCAGATGGAATAGATGCTTTTTGTTCTGGATTTGATCTCATATTTCAAACCAACTTTATCCAATGCTCTTCTGATGGGTAAAGTGAAAGCATTGATGAATCGCGTACGAACTGCTTGTGTCTTCTGCAGGCGATTGACGATGTCATCGTATAACTCCGGATCCTTGAATTTTAAAGAAAGATCTTCAAGTTCTGTTTTGATGTTGTAAAGTCCGAGTCGATGAGCAAGTGGCGCATACATGAATTGGGTTTCGCTGGCGATCTTCAATTGCTTCTCACGCTTCATGTGATCCAGCGTCCGCATATTGTGCAAGCGATCGGCAAGTTTGATGAGAATAACACGCACGTCATCGCTAAGTGTAAGTAACATCTTGCGAAAATTCTCCGCCTGATCGCTCGTGTTTTCGTAGCTGCTGAATCCTGAAATTTTTGTAAGTCCATCAATGATCACACGTTCCTTTTTCCCAAAAAGATGTTGAATGTCATCAAGAGAAATTTCTGTATCCTCAACTGTATCATGTAACAATGCGCAAACAATACTTGTCGTATCAAGACCAATTTCTTCGGCAGCAATTTTCGCAACGGCAATAGGGTGATAGATGTATGGCTCGCCGCTCTTGCGGCGCATGTCCTTGTGCGCCTCAGCAGCCACTTCAAATGCTTTTCTGATGCGGGCCTTATCCGCGCGCGTCTTCGAGCGATGACAAACGCGCAGCAATGCGCGATAACGTCTCAATATCTCGCGTTTCTCCTCTTCAAGATCAATGACCACTTTCTGCATACAGTGCGCAAATTAATGACGTAGGAAAAAAGTTCAACCTGCTTGTATCGCTTTATTTTCAATACCGATATAAGGATAACCTCAAGCGCTATTCGTTTCAGCGACAGCAACGCATTAATACGACGAGTATGAAGTTGCAAAATCCGAACGCACCCGCGACCTAAATTGCGGCCCGCTAATTTCCAGAATTTTGAAGGCCGACAACGCATCCCATCCGTTCAATTTC
>JAYTMF010000338.1:0-1790 GCA_043728755.1 Flavobacteriales bacterium | reverse complement strand
GCTGAAACCCGGCAAGGAACAATCTATCAAACGTTTTCATCCATGGGTTTTCTCAGGAGCAATTCAAAAAGTAGAAGGGCAAGCACACAACGGTGATATCGTCGATGTTCTCGATTCAAAAGGTCTTTATCTCGGAACAGGTCATGCCGCAGAAGGTTCTATTGCCGTGCGATTGTTTTCTTTCACCGGTTATGATGATCCTGCGAATTTTTGGTTGTCAAAAATTCAAAGCGCTTTTGATTTAAGAAAGCGGCTCGGATTTATTTCAAATAATGAAACGAATATCTACAGACTTGTCAATGCCGAAGGTGATGGACTTCCGGGGTTGATCGTTGATGTTTATGGCAAAACTGCAGTGATTCAAACACACAGTGTTGGCATGTACGAGCAGCGCCAAACAATTGCGGATAGTATCATGAAAGTTTATGGCGGCGAGATATTGTCAGTATACGATAGGGGAGATGGGAAGGCCGGTACGGCAAACGGAGATGCCAAAGGAGCATATCTGATCGGAATGAAACAGGATAGTGTTTGTCTTGAGCATGGTTGCAAATTCAGCGTCGACTGGGAAGAAGGACAGAAGACAGGATTTTTTATTGATCAACGGGAAAACAGAAAACTCCTTGGAGATTATTCGGCCGGCAAGAAAGTGCTCAACACGTTTTGTTATACAGGTGGCTTTTCCATTTATGCTCTGAAGTCCGGAGCAATATTGGCGCATAGTCTCGATAGTAGTCAGAAAGCTTTGGACCTCGCAGTACAAAATGCAACACTCAATGGATTTGATAGTGCAAGCCATGACGTGATTAAAGCCGACGCAGTAGAATACATGAAGTCGCTCAGGGAAGATTATGATGTGATCGTGCTCGATCCGCCTGCTTTCGCGAAGCATCTCAGCGCTCGGCATAAAGCAGTGCAAGGCTATATCCGCATTAACGAGGCGGCCATTCGTCAGATTAAACCCGGCGGAATCATTTTTACTTTCTCGTGCTCACAAGCGATCGACAAAAAACTTTTCCGTGATTCGCTTCTGGCTGCTTCCATCAACGCGGGACGCAAAGTGCGCATTCTACACCAATTGCACCAACCAGCTGATCATCCTATCAGCATCTATCATCCCGAAGGTGAATACCTAAAGGGTTTTGTAATTGAAGTGGATTAATTGAAACTGACTTTTGGATTTGCTTTGGCCTGCTCCTCTTCCTCAAAGAAGACTGCTGCTTTCAGATTGAAATGACCTGCAATCATATTCGCCGGAAATACCACCAGCTGCGTGTTGTAATCCTTTACGTTCGAATTGTAAATTCTTCTTGTGGAATTTAGTTTTTCTTCAATGTCTGTCAACTGTAATTGTAATTGCATGAACTGTGCATCGGCTTTCAATTGCGGATAATTTTCAGCGATGGCGAAAACGTTTGCCATAGCTCTTTGAAAACCATATTGTGCTACGTTCTGTTCTTCAGGAGAGTGAGATGAAGCACTCTGATTTCTCCATTTGGTGACTTCTGTAAGTGTCGTGCTTTCATGCTTCGCATACCCTTTTACTGTTTCAACCAGATTTGGTATGAGGTCGTTACGCTGTTGCAAAACTGTGCCGAGGCTGCTCCATCCTTCGTCGACAGCTACTTTTTTTCGCTGAAGACTATTGTAAGTGGTGATCACTAAAATGAGAGGCAGGATAATGATTGCGAGGAAAATAAATAGGAAGATCATAAGGCGAATTCTTTCCTCAAAGATATTTCAAACATCATTGTGACTGAGCCAAACATTTTTCATTGTTGCTTTGCCCC
>JAYTMF010000337.1:0-1384 GCA_043728755.1 Flavobacteriales bacterium | reverse complement strand
TGGGGCGCCTTTTTTTTGCTTAGTTTGAAACTACTGCATCCTGCGCCATGCGCTTAAGAGCAAGTTCCTTTGCAAAATCAACAAATACTTTATGAGCTTGTGTAAATGAAAAACGGTCTTCGAAATTCTTTACCACAATGTTTCTTCGGTGCATACCATTGATGAGCGTTTTGCGTGCTTCGGGTTCGCGCAACGACTTGTTGCTTTCAATCAAATCGATGAATGAGGAGTTCTCGAAATAGCGATCCACTTCCTCAAAAGTAAATTCGTTGAAATCAAGTGCTTCCATGAAATTGCGACCGTCCTTATCCAGTTCATAGCTCAGAATTCCAATAAAAATACTCACATCTCTTGAGAAATTTTCCTGCGTATCCTTGCTGAGAAGGAATGCATATTCTGTCTTCAGATTGAGCTCCAGATCAAACGAAATTTTAAAAAATTCCGTGTAGAATGCATCATTCTCTTTGAGCGAATTGAAATGCTCTTCATTGCTAAGAATGAATTTGCCGTTCATGAGTTCTTCTACGATCTGGCGGTGTTTATTTGGATATACCATAATGGGTTGTTGACTTGATGAAAATGTGATTTTATGATTGGCAATTGGCGCTGCTTATTCTATTTTTAGTGATGGTTCGACTTTGATTTTCGGCAACGAAATTTTTGAAGTCGTTGTTTCAAGTGTGATGCGTTCCGATTTTTTGGAGAATTCGATTTGGAGATCTGAATCAAACAACAATCCGCACAACGCGAAAAATTTATCTGTATCAATTTCTACAAAATCCTTTTTCAATTCTTTGTGGCACCATCCGAAGAAATCGTTCACCGGCATATTCTCGGCAAGTTTTCCTTTGAAATAGTCGCGATCGAAGATCCAGCGATCAAAGTCAACCACGCCATCTTCAAGAGTCACAACTTCATTGGTTGAAAATTGCTCGAAGAACTCACGCACTTTGAAAAGCATATCCTTGGCATATGCCATGGTGCGCGTTCCTTTCAGTAGAGGAGGCGTTTCCATTTTGTAAGGATTGCGCAGGAATTCGATCCAACCGGTGAGGATGAGCGACTCCGTTCGAATGCGCTCAAGCAGTGGCAACAGTTCATTCACCAGCACTTTCGACTGTCGCAAGAGATCGGTGTTTGTTTGAATAAGTTGTACATACAGTTTTTCAAACTCGATACGCACCGTTTCATCAACGAAGTCCAACCTGCGCCGATTGGCATACTCACTCACGTCAACGATAGTGCTTGTCACCGATTCAGAATGTTTTACATCCAGAATTCTATTCAAGGGAAGAATATAATATTCAATCCAGAATGAAGCCTTATGTACCTTTTCTCTGTAGTCAATGCGATTGATATTTGACTTCAGATCGCGCGTTTCAGC
>JAYTMF010000336.1:0-2060 GCA_043728755.1 Flavobacteriales bacterium | reverse complement strand
GGCTCATCATCGATGATCAAACATTTGATTATCATTTCATTAATCTCAAGTTAACCGCGTAATCATTCACCGACTCCCGGATCATCAATTCATGACGATGCTCGTACAGTAAATTCAATCGCCTGCGCACGCTCTCCAGGCCAAACCCCGAATGCTTTTCTTTTGAAGCCGAACCGGAGTTGCTCCGAAAGCATGAATTTGTTATTGAAAATACAATTTCATGCTCCGTATTGCCTAGCGCAATATCAATTAAAATTTTGTCACCCTGTGTATCGCGCGAATGTTTGAAAGCATTCTCGACAAAAACAATGAGCAACATGGGTGGTATGTTGAACGACTGATCGGTGACACCTTCAAGATTCAATTTCAGATTGAGCCTGCTGCCGATGCGCAACTTTTCAAAGTCGATGTAGTTTCTAATATAATCAAGTTCATGCGCAAGCGGTACAAACATCTCCTTGGCATCATAAACGGAATAGCGCAACAGTTCGGAAAGCTTCAACAGCAAAGCAGGCACTTTCTCATGATCGGTGAGGGATAATCCATACACATTATTGAGTGTGTTGAATAAAAAATGTGGACTCAACTGTGACTGCAGTAATTGTAATTCACTTTTGCTGTGCGCGAGTTCCGTGCGTGCCGTCTGAATCCTTGTCTTCACGCGGTTACGAACAAGACCAGTCAATGCACCGATACAGAAGTTGAGTATGAACAACAATAACACCGTAAAAGAAAACTCCATGAACTCCGTGTTCACGATCATCCTATTCACGAGTATGCCAATACCAACAAATGCCAGTAGCATCGAAACGATCAGTATCAACACAAGTGTATCATGCCATGGCGCAAGTTCTTTCAACCATATTTTGTAAGCATGGTAGCCCAAAAAAAGTCCCCCGATCACAACAACGGTTATGCCGATGGCGAATGGCGTTGCGATCTCCGGCATGGCCAAACCAAACAACCATCTGAATAATGAAAAAATGATCGCGGTCAACAGCACCCAGGTCCATATTTTTTGTTTGCTACTCATTTTGAAATCATTTGATACAAATCTCCGCTTTTTTCCTGCTCTAGCCACAACAGTTGACAGACAAGTATACGATCATGACCAACCCTTGGATTTGTTGGATGAGCAGGTTAGTCAGGACCGATACAGGTTCCATCCTGCCCCACCCCATTTCCGTCCTTTTATTTTTCCATCGCGAATGCAGGCGCACACATTTGTTGAAACTAAACGAAATACAAATGAATATTAAAAACTTTATCATCCAACTTTTCAAACGCGATTACACAAACTATGAAGGCGTTCCCCGCATCAATATATATGTTATGCGTTTGTTCTTTTTGCTCATGTTTATTTTTGTCGGTTTCGATTCTTGGACCTCCATTATCAATCATCATGGACCGTGGAAACCGATCACTGCAGTGGCGTTGTGTGTATGGGCTGCGTACTCAACATTGAGCGCCCTTGGTGTCGTTCACACCCTCAAGATGCTTCCCATCATGCTGTTCATGATCTTCTACAAAACACTTTGGCTCATCGTTGTTGCGTACCCTTTGTGGATCACCAATCAACTGGCTGGTTCAGATGCAGAAGAAATGGCCAGTGTTGTTTATCTGGGTGATCATACCCATAGCAGGGATGCCGTGGCGCTACGTATTTAGAACGTACGTATGGAGGTCACCTACGGGGCACTAAATATGAATGACGAAGTGCGAATGACAAATTATTCAGCCCACTCGATGGCCTAATTGCGGATGAATGAAAAAAGCCTGAATATCATTTTTCAGCATCCAGAATTTCTTGCCACAGCATACAATACACTGCCGGAAACATATATCTTAAACACTTTTCTATCATCAACCGATGGAACAAAATTCCGGCTTGCATATAGTTTAAATGCGCTATCGACACCGGGATGAACAAGATTCCATGTTTTACCCATGTCTGATGAACGGAATATTCCATCCGGATGACCACATAGTAAATATTTGCCCATTTGTTTGATGGATGAAATTGACAAAGAAGGCTGAAGTTCGTCATCAATCGCTTGCCA
>JAYTMF010000335.1:0-4114 GCA_043728755.1 Flavobacteriales bacterium | reverse complement strand
GAATTATGGGCTTTGCTGAGATCTTTTCTCAGGTAGGGGTCGGACCGGCGCTCATTCAACGCAAAGAAGTCCATCAGCAACATATCAACGGCGCCTTCTATACTGCTATCA
Organism: Flavobacteriales bacterium; assembly: GCA_043728755.1. Lineage (GTDB taxonomy): Bacteria > Bacteroidota > Bacteroidia > Flavobacteriales_D > Sanyastnellaceae > JAIBBG01. The sequence continues at coordinate 4,003 of JAYTMF010000335.1, read as the reverse complement.
TTCTCGGACTCTTTTTTACACTTCTTTTTATTCTGGGTGCACCGGCTATTGCAAAGTTTTATCAGCTTCCGGAATTAGAAAACATTGTCAGAGTCGTTTGTCTGAGTTTCACCATTTCCGCCATCGCCGTTGTTCCGCGAAGCATGATGATGAAGCACATGCGTTTCAAAACAATGTTCAAAGCGAGCATGATCTCCATCATTGGGGGAAACATTGTCGTTGGTTTGATCCTCGCCTATCTCGGGTGGAATGTCTGGGCATACGTCTGGGCATTGTTCACTCAAAATGCATTGATGACTTTAGCCCTTTGGTACTACGAACCAATTAAACTGACGATCAAATGGGAATGGAAGTATACAAGAGAATTGATCAGATATGGCGCGGGTAGCACGCTCTTTAATTCGCTTAATTATCTCGCTACTAAGATGGATGTGATGCTTGTGCCAAGGATGTTGAGAGGCGCGGGAATGGAACTCACAGACCTTCAAAAAAACGTGGCATCTTACTATGAGCGTTCAAGCTATGCTATGACTCAGCCCGTCACTGTGATGGGTAAATTGAGCGACAGCGTCTTGTTTAGTGGCATGTCACAAATGCAGGACGAAACGGAAAAACTTCGCAAGACCATCTTGATCGCAACCAATATGCTGGCAGCCGTTATCATTCCCTTTACAGTGTTCATTTCGTTTTTTGCTGATGAGATTATTATTGTATGGTTGGGAGTGGATTATCTCGAAGCAGCACTCATTTTGAAAGTATTGTTTTACGCAGTGATCTTCCGAACATTAAGCAAACTCGGCGATTCTCTTCTTCGTGCACGTGATGCCGTGTTTCAGGGTGCATGGTTCAAAGCCATCTATGTGATTTTGATCGCATCGGCTATTTACATTGGAATACCATATGGAATGCCGTATGTGGCATTTGGAATTGTCGTGGCCACTTTCATTCACTACATCATGAATATGTACATGTGTACCCGACTCATTGGTATTCCATGGATGCGCCTCTTCACAGCGCTTGCACCGGCACTCAAACTTGGAGTGGCAACAGCCATGCTTTCAGGTATCCTCTCCGTCATTCAAGACCGACTTGGATTACCACACTTGCTCATGCTTTTGATCGCGGCCATTTATGTTTTCGGCGTGCTCATTTTCATGGTGTTTTATAGACCTGATCAACTGGGTGATAAAGAAATAAATTTGCTCTATTACCTACCGGAAAAATTGAAGTCGCATGCAATGATCCGGAAAATGCTTAGCCGACTTCCTTGAAATGACATGAGATTTTAGAACTATAGAAATCATTTGACATGAAAATCCTTATCTCTCTCCTCATACTTCTCGGCACTTTCTCCGTATTGGAAAGCCAATCTCGATTGACTGTTAAAGCTTCCGAAGGATTTGACTTCATACTCACCGTGAATGATATCACGGCGAACAACGCGCCATGCCTGTCCATTACTCTGGATAAAATAACTTCCGGAAAAACTGCGATAAAAGCGACCATTCCTTCACATCCGGAGATCATTATCACGCAGGTGATCATGCTGAAAAAAAACAGTACTACAACCTATGAAATTGAAAAAAGCAAAGGTGTTTACAAGTTGATGTTGCGTTCCGAAACTTCACTGACATCCTCCACCGCTGCGCCAACCTCGGCCAAAAACGTACAAACTGATACGCTAGAAGTCAATGACCTTGAGATCATCGGACCGGAAGGTTGTACCACGGTAGTAGATCAGGATACCTACGACGCCATGCTCAAGGAAGTATCCGATAATTTTTTCGAATCGAGAAAACTTGAAGTGATGAAGGCCTTTGTAAAACAGCGCTGTGTGCTTGTTGAACAACTGCGATTTATGTTGTCAAAACTTTCGCTGGAGGAAAACAAATTTGACTTGTTACAGGTAGGAATCAAAAGTGTCCATGACCCGATTCATTTGAAGAGGATGGAAGAGGATTTCTTTCTTGAAAAAAACAAAGCACGCGTACACAAGTTGATAGCAGAACACTCCTAATCTCCGTCGCGTTCATCGTGCAAGTCTGCTGAATAAAATCACTATATTTTTGCTTCTCATCGAGTGTAGCGGCTTACTTTCGCGCGCGAATACCATATTCAATTTACATGAAAAAAGTACACAACTTCAGCGCTGGACCTTGTATTCTTCCTAGAGAAGTCATTGAACAAAGCGCAAAGGCCATCCTTGAATTCGACAACATGGGGCTTTCATTAATTGAGATTTCTCATCGCTCCAAGAATTTTGAAGCAGTTATGGAGGAAGCACGTTCACTGGTGCGTGAGATTCTTCAACTAAAGCCCAATTACGAAGTGCTCTTTTTACAAGGAGGTGCCACACTTGGATTTTATACCATCGCATTGAATCTGATGAAGGAAAACGGCAAAGCCGCTTATGCCAACACTGGTGTCTGGGCTTCTAGTGCTATCAAAGAAGCGAAATTAGTTGGTAGCATTGACGTCATTGCGGATTCATCCGACAAAAATCACAGTTATATCCCTGAGCTAAAAATCAACGGTGACTATGACTATTTTCATTACACATCCAACAATACCATATTTGGAACGCAGTTTCAATCCGTGCCGAAATGCCCGGTGCCATTGATCTGTGATATGAGCTCGGATATTTTTTCAAAGAAATTCGATGCAAACGAATTCGGATTGATCTATGCAGGAGCGCAGAAAAACATGGGTCCGGCCGGAACTATTTTGTACATCATTGATAAAGATCTTTTGGGTAAAAACGGAAGAAAACTTCCGGCATACCTCGATCTTCAAGCACACATTGATAAGGACTCAATGTACAATACACCACCGGTATTCTCAGTATATGCAAGCATGCTCACATTGCGTTGGATCAAAGCCAATGGCGGTTTGCAGGGAATGGAAGCCCGCAATCGCGCAAAGAAGGATTTGTTTTATAATGAACTCGATCGCAACAGTCTTTTCCACGGACACAGCGTAGCAGAGTCGAGATCATGGATGAATCCAACATTCCGTTTGAACGAAGAAAGCCTTGCGCCAGATTTTGACGCGATGTGGAAAGATGCCGGCATAAGCGGAATCACAGGGCATCGCTTAGTAGGTGGATATCGCGCGAGCATGTACAACGCTCTTCCGCTTGAAAGCGTACAGGTGCTCGTGGATGTGATGCAGCAATTCGAAAAAATAAGAGGCTAAACATTCGTTCAATATTCAATATGCGATGATTCAAATAAAAGAACCATGAAGATTATAGCAAACGACGGAATAGATGCAACAGGCAAGAAAGCTCTTGAAAATATGGGCTACATTGTTTCAACAGAAAAAATTGCACAAGATCAACTTGCCGATGTCATCAATAAGGAGGGTGTGGTGGGACTGTTGGTTCGCAGTGCAACTACTGCCAGAAAAGAACTTATCGATGCGTGTCCCAATCTGAAATTCATTGGTCGCGGTGGTGTTGGTATCGATAACATTGACGCAGAATATGCCATTGGAAAAGGAATTGAAGTTTTCAATACACCAGCCTCCAGTTCACAGGCCGTAGCAGAGCTGGTCATAGCCTCTATTTTCGCTGCAGCGAGAGGTATTTATGATGCAGGCACCAACATGCCGGTCAATGGGGCATCGGATTTTGCTAACCTCAAGAAAAAATATGCAAAGGGATTTGAATTACGCGGAAAAACCCTTGGCATCATCGGCTTCGGTCGCATTGGACAAATGCTTGCTTCGTATGCACTCGGTTGCGGTATGCGCGTAATAGCGTGCGACAAAACATCTGAAACGCATAAAACGATCGTACTGGATATAGCCGGCCACGATGTATCCGTGAATGTTCCCATCATGCCGTTTCATGCAACGCTTGCACAATCGGATTTTATTTCACTGCATGTGCCAAAGCAACCGAATGGCGCTGCGGTCATTGATGATGAAGAATTCGCTCACATAAAAAAAGGAGCTATCCTCATCAATACTTCCCGCGGTGGAGTGATAGATGAAACAGCTC
>JAYTMF010000334.1:0-1981 GCA_043728755.1 Flavobacteriales bacterium | reverse complement strand
GAGAAGTACGAACAAGAACATTAATTTTCTCATGGCAATAATTTTTAGAGAACAACGTGTAACATTATCAAAGATAATCGCGATCATCAAGGCCAACAGAGCATTTCGGTTTTTTTGCAAATCGTCTTTTGCACATCACTTAGATACTTTGTCTTCAAAAAGGTTTACTCGCGTCTTACTTTTGGGCGCGTTTTTAAACTCAACTACCATACCAATTAAGATGGCTGATAAACTAACAACAAGGGCAACGGATTATTCAAAGTGGTACAATGAACTAGTGATCAATGCTGATCTCGCAGAGCATAGTGCTGTTCGCGGATGCATGGTTATTAAACCATATGGTTTTGCAATATGGGAAAAAATGCGCGACGCATTGGATAAGATGTTTAAGGATACCGGGCATCAGAATGCCTATTTCCCGCTTTTCGTTCCTAGAAGTTTTCTCGAAAAAGAAGAAGGACACGCGGAAGGTTTCGCTAAAGAATGTGCTGTGGTCACTCACTACAGATTGAAGGCCAATCCCGATGAGAAGGGAAAACTCATGGTAGATCCGGACTCGAAGCTGGAAGAAGAACTCATTGTTCGTCCTACAAGCGAGGCTATTATTTGGAATACGTACAAAGGCTGGATTCAGAGTTATAGAGACCTTCCAATCTTGATTAATCAATGGGCGAACGTTGTGCGTTGGGAAATGCGCACCCGATTGTTTTTGCGCACCACGGAATTTTTATGGCAAGAAGGACATACTGCTCACTCTACATCTCAAGAGGCGATCGAAGAAACAAAGCGCATGCTCGATGTTTATGCAACATTCGCAGAGCAATGGATGGCGATGCCTGTGATCAAAGGAAGCAAATCGGAAAGTGAACGCTTCGCAGGTGCGTTGGATACAATGTGTATTGAAGCGCTGATGCAAGATGGAAAAGCACTTCAAGCCGGTACTTCACATTTCCTCGGACAAAATTTCGCGAAGGCATTCGACGTGAAATTCACTTCGAAAGAAGGTGTACTGGATTATGTATGGGCCACTTCCTGGGGTGTTTCAACACGGCTGATGGGTGCCTTGATCATGACGCATAGCGATGACAATGGATTGCGATTGCCACCGATGTTGGCGCCGATTCACGTCGTGATCGTTCCTATATATAAAGGTGAAGAGCAATTGAATGCCATAGCTGAAAAGATGAAGCCCATGATGGCGGAGTTGAAAGCGAAAGGCATCACCGTTAAATTTGATGGTGATGATTCAAAGCGCAGTGGATGGAAATTCGCTGAGTATGAATTGAAAGGAGTGCCTGTTCGCATTGCTATTGGTCCAAAGGATATGGAGAACGGCACGATTGAAATTGCAAGAAGAGATACGGGTGTGAAGACGACCATTCAACAAACAGAAGCTGTTGCACACATCGATCAATTATTGAAAGACATACAAGAGAATCTTTACAATGAGGCGCTGAATCACCGCGAAACACACATTACTTCTGTTGACACCTATGAAGGGTTCAAAAAATTATTGGATGAGAAAGGCGGATTCTTTTTTGCACATTGGGATGGCACAGCCGAAACAGAAGAGAAGGTGAAGAATGAAACGAAGGCCACTATTCGTTGCATTCCATTTGACATGGCAAAGGAATCAGGCAATTGCATGGTAACCGGCAAGCCAAGTGAAAGGCGAGTGTTGTTCGCACGAGCATATTGATTTAAAATTGACTTCAATTCGAAAACATGCCGGTACATCTAATCACGTTTCCGCTAGTCATTCCACAACAGGCTGAGCATATCAGTTTTCATGATGGATTTGCTGATCCAAGACATGGTGTTGGTCATCAGGCTATAGACTTAGGAGCACCTGCTGGCACAACGGTAGTGAGTGCGACACATGGAACGGTGATCCATCAATGGGTAACGCAGCGCGATAGTACGCCAATGAGCGGATGTGGTTGGTCGGATCGGGGAGGAAATGTGGTGATCGTGGTTGATC
>JAYTMF010000333.1:0-2387 GCA_043728755.1 Flavobacteriales bacterium | reverse complement strand
CTGATTTACTCCATATCCGAGTTGAACCAAAGAATGTTTGTTCAGGCGTATATAAGGAATGCCGCGTGCCGCGGCTTCATCCACAATACATCCAGTAGAAGGCCCGAGCCGCTCATCCTCGCGAATCTCTCTTAATTTTTGAATGTCATCTTCGAGGTTGTATTCTTTACCTTCAATAAGCGCTTCTGCAATACGCACTGAGGCGCGGGCAGCGTATTGTCCGGCTTTTTCTTCCATATAGCTGAACACCACATTGTAAACACCTGGAGTCGAAGTTTCCCTTGTTCTGCCGAAGCCACACATCATGCCTGCAAGTGTTTGAAGTTCAAGAGCAATATGTTCAATGACGTGTCCCATCCATGTACCTTCTTTTACTCTTTCAAAGAATCCGCCGGGTGCACCAACAGAGCATCGGTGACCATACATGCTTGGAAAAAGTTTTTCAAGTCGTTCACTGAAGCCGTCAATGGAATTGGATGGACGAAGTTCCATTTCTTCCAGATCAAGTCTCATTTGAATGAGTTTATGTCGACGAATGCTCCAATAATTCGGACCCTTCATCACTTTGATATCGAGAATGCGCATAGTTGTATGTGTTAGGCGAAACCGGAAATACGATGGAGTACCATGTATATAAACCTCTGTTTCGCACGGTTTTTTTGGTTGGAAACAAACATAGGGACAATACAAGCGAAATAGTTATACATCATCGTTGAAAAATATATTGTAGTTTCTTGTATTCGATTTTTCTTAATGAAATGAGGGAATACATTTGCAGCCAATCAACCAAAAACGGATCGACATTGGAAATTCCAAAAGGCAAGCTGATCTCCATCGGAGGAGCTGAAGACAAAGGGACGGAAGCAGAGGATACTTACATCCAACAAAACAACCTCAATTTTTTCGAGCTGGGTATACTCAAGCGAGTTGAACACGTAATGGGTGGTTTACGCGCGCGCATTGAAGTGATTACTACCGCGAGTAGCATTCCGGAAGAAGTTGGCGAGAATTATTTGACGGCGTTCGGTAAGATCGGATGCACTGATGTTGGTGTGATGAACATTCGCAATCGCGAAGAAGTGAAGTTGCCCGAGTTTATTGAGCGTATCAAAAAGTGCGACGGGGTAATGTTCAGCGGCGGTGATCAGTTGCGGTTGACGACCATTTTCGGAGGAACCGAATTCTTGGATATACTTCACGAACGTTATCATCATGGCTTGGTGATCGCTGGTACTTCAGCGGGTGCGATGGCGATGAGCAACACGATGATTTATCAAGGCAAGAGCGATCTCGCGCATTTGAAAGGTGAGGTGAAGATCACGACCGGTCTAGCCTTCATCAACAATGTGATCATTGATTCGCACTTCGATAAACGAGGACGGTTCAATCGTCTAGCTCAGGCGGTTGCCAGCAATCCTTCATGCACAGGAGTCGGTCTTGGTGAAGATACCGGGGTAATTATCACCAACGGCAATCACATGGAAGTCATTGGAAGTGGTGCTGTGGTTATTATTGATGGCCGCGACATTCATCACAGCAATATCACCGATGTGGGATTGGGTACACCGATATCCGTTGAGAATTTGCGCGTGAACATCCTTGTACACGGAAACTCTTATCTGGTAAAGGAAAGATTGTTTGTGCCTGGTGTAGCTGTTTCAGAATCCAACTGACGATGCCGGTTGGTGGCTACCGGTGGTTGGCGACTTCTGGCACTTCTTTTCAATTCCGGCACCGAGTTATTTTCATGGTACAAATCTTCAATCAACCCATGAACCGACATTTGCTTATAGGTGCTGTTGCACTAAACCTCCGGTTGTTTCCTCACATCACGTCAACTGTTCTAAGTTTAACAAACAATGATATATAACAATCATGATCAAAAAAACGTGAGTTAAAACAGTCAGCAGGTGATACTTTGGTGGAGAAAGCGAGTGCAACAATTCCTAGATACAAAGCGCATTGCGAGCGATTGGAAAGTCGGAGGCTCACGTTCGATAGAAGTGAAAGTCCGTTGAAAAATTACAGCCGGTACATCTCTCAAATCGCGCTTCACATCAATTGTCTTCCTACAGAATTATACCGATTGGGCAAGTGTAATAGTCCAATCTTTGCTTCGACAGATTGCACGAAACACTTGTAGCTATCGACATTTACCACTGTATGATTTCTCAAACATTGGCCTGTTTTATAAATCACATTGGTATTAGATGACGATCAGATCGAAGATGTTCTGCATTCGTTGATGCGCAACAGTACTCTTTCGGAGAGCTATTTCAAACACACTTTTTATGGTTAGCGTTTTCACTTTCGACACGATGGACTTAACGACAAACGTATTGCACTGCCTTCTATTCAAGAGGAAAAAAAGCTTCCCATTGTATTAA
>JAYTMF010000332.1:0-8618 GCA_043728755.1 Flavobacteriales bacterium | reverse complement strand
ACGCCACTTTTTATTGTTGCCTTTGTGGCAATGATGCCAACGTTCTTCAAATCATCATACGAGATGAGCTCTTCTATCATCGGATCGATCACATTGATCACCGGTACTGTTCCCTTATACTTCTCGCGCAATGCTTCGTAGGCCACCGCAGAAGCTGTGTTGCACGCTATCACTATCGCTTTGCAATTCTGATTGTTGAGTAAAAAGTCGGTGATCTGAAGCGCATAATGAACGATAAGGTCGGCAGATTTTTCGCCATAAGGCATGTGAGCAGTGTCGCCAAAATAAACGAGATTCTCTTGCGGAAGCACTCTCTTAATTGCTCCTGCCACTGTCAATCCGCCAATGCCGGAATCAAATATGCCTATGGGTTGCTTATTGTTCATCACCGACAAAGAAAACAGTTTGTCAAGATAAATTTAGGTGTTGGTTATTGAGTTATTGGTTATTCAGTTATTGGTTATTGGGTTATTGAGTTATTGAGCCCGGTGCAAGGCGCATCCCTTGATGTTTTACGCGAAAATTCGATTGAAAGTATTGATAATACAGGCTTTTAAAGCTGATATACTTCTGAATAACCTGAGTTCGATTGTCAAAAAGTAAATTGATTCGTTTTTTTCATTTCGAATTTGATGGCAATCCTTTTTGGAAAGAAGCTCTACGCAATGCGTCCGGCGACTAAGTTGGAAATGAAGTTCCCGAATGTGCGATGCCTGGAATGTTCAATTTGGCAAATGCTTTTCAACGCATCATGAACTGTTTCGACAACAGATCTTTTACGCAGCAATATCTTATACCAATGCGATTTCTCAAACATTGGCCTGTTTTATAAATCACATTGGTATAACACACACTCGGATCGAAGCAATAACCAATAACTCAACAACCCAATAACTCAATAACCCATAACTCAATAACCCAATAACCAATAACTCAACAACCCATAACCAAAAAAGCTGCCCCTCAGGACAGCCTTTCATGTTATCATAGACTTATTTTTTTTCGGGAGCTGGAACTACTTTCGGAGCTGCTTCATTTGTGTAATCAGGAATGCCCATTTTGGCGCAAACAAGTTTCGTAATGTCATCGCCACCGGTATATAGCAATGAACCTGCGCCGGAATCAAAAATGTATATGTATCCCTGAGCTTTTGCCACTTCTTCGATTGCTGCTTTTGCCATTTTCAAAACAGGATCAACCTTTTTCATTTCTTCACTGGATACATCAGCACTTGCTTGTTCTTGGAAATCATAGATGCCCTGACGTTTAGCTTCGATATCACGAACTTTTGTGTCGAGTATCACTTTTGGAGCAGAATCTTTTACCTTCTCAAAATCCTTGATCATGGCGTCATATTCCTTCTGCATATTCTCAAGGGCAACTTCATATTGCTGCTTGTATTTGTTAAGTTCTTCGTATGCTTGCTTGTACTCCGGCATGTGCTCTACGAGCGTTTGTCCGTTGATGTGGCCGAGCTTCTGCGCAAATGAGCCAATAGTGGTCATGCAAAATGCCGCGATGAGGATAATTCCTTTTTTCATTTCTTGAATTAGTTGGTTTTTTCTTGTTGATTAATATTCATGCCAAAAGGCAGGACTGTTTCTTATTTGCCTCTCTCAGGCGATTTTTCTGTTCCTTTGCTGCCTGGATTTGGTCTGGTACCTCCTTTTGGCGGCTGATTGGGATCTGGTTTTTTATCTTCTTCACCTTCCTCTTTTTCATCTTCCTCCAGCATTTCACCCGGCTTTAAACCCATTTTCTTCAATACCTTATCACTGATGTCGTGCTTGGGATTGGTATAAAGCATATTGCTGTGATTCGCTTTATCAAAAACAACCATCAAAGCACTGGAGGATGCTATTTCCTGAATCGCTTCATATATCTGATCTTGAATAGGCTTTATTAATTCCTCTCTTTTTTTGAACAAATCACCGCCAACTCCGAATTTAGTCTTCTGCATCTCCTTTGCCTCTTGCTTCTTTTGATCAATGTCCTGCTCCCGGCGTTTGCGCATTTCGTCCGTTAACAGAATTTTCTCAGCCAGTAATGCACTTTCTAGTTTTGCAATCGTTTCGTATTTGGTTTCAATTTCCTTCTGCCATTGCGAACTCAGTTTATTCACCTCTACCTGTGCTACCTGATATTCGGGAACATGACTCAAAATATACTTCGTATCCACGTATCCGAATTTCTGTGCAATTCCCGTAAACGATATGACCATCATGAGGAGAAATCCTACAATCGATTTATTCATTAGGTTGAATGTGCTTTTATATTTCATTTTAAATGATTCGGCAAATTTAGTCTGCCCTATAGTTCCCCAAGGTTCATACCGATTGAAAAGTGGAATTGACTTTTCTGCATGCCAGACAAATTGGGCACCTCGTCAAGTCTCCATCCATAATCGAAGCCCAATAATCCAAACATGGGCAGAAATATGCGCATTCCAACACCGGCAGATCTGTAGACATCATAAGGACTGAATGAACGCAGATTTGCCCAAGTATTGCCCGCCTCAGCGTATGCCAACGCGAAAATCGTTGCGCTCGGATTCGTAGATAATGGATACCGCAATTCCATACTGTATTTCGCAATAGCAGGTGCTCCTGTGTTTGAATTAGGAGATGTGAGACTCAAATCATCATAGCCGCGCAAATTCACGATCTCACGACCATCGAGCAAAAATCCACTCAAATAGACGCCTCCCAAATAGAAACGCTCAAATGGTGATTGACCCAATGCCTTGTTGTATGCTCCAAGAAAGCCCATTCCAACATTCGTGTGCAACACAAACTTCCGCTCTTTGTGCTTGTTCAGCGCAGTATACCAATGCGCCGTCACCTTGAACTTGAAATATTCCACATATCTGTAACGCTCTTGCGGTGTGAGATTTTCGAAATCAATTTCCTTTCCGCCAAGCTTTTCAGCAATATACTTATATGGAGGTGTCATTTTCGAGGTAAACGTCACCTGTGAACCATACGTCGGATAGATAGGATCGGAAGTCGAACTTCTTGTAATAGTGAGGTTGGCGGCAATGTTGTTCGAATAACCATCGCTAAACGATCCAAAGAAAGAACGGTAATTATTCAACTCAAAATGCTGAAACGAAATTCCCGTATATAGAAGGAAATAGTCATCCGGTTTCTGTAAACGCTTTCCGAATGAAACTGCCCCACCCTTTACTTTCAACTCCTGCAAAAACGGATTGTCGTCTCCAATCTGATAATTATCCGTGGTCAATTCGGAATTCGTGTCGAAGTCCCTTTGCTTCAAACGCTTATTTTGTCCGTTGGTTTGTCGCGAGCTGGATACTGAAAAACTAAGCGAGTTCGGTTTCTTTCCTCCCAACCACGGCTCAGTGAAGGATAAATTATAGGCCTGAAAAAATGTTCCGTTGGACGAAGCACTTAAAGAAAGTCTTTGTCCGTCGCCTGTTGGTAGCGGACTCCACGCATTCTTCTTAAAAACACTGCGCATCGAAAAATTCGTAAAGCTCAATTGTAATGATCCTACAACTCGACCACCGCCCCATCCTCCCGATAATTGTATCTGATCGTTGGGTTTCTCTTCCAACACATATTCGATGTCCACGAGTCCTTCATCTGGCCGCGGATTCGTGCGAATGTCGAATTTTTCCTGATTGAAATATCCAAGCGATGCCAATTCTCGCTGTGTTCTGATGATGTCCGACCTACTGAACAATTCTCCGGGACGCGTTCTGATCTCCCGGAAGATGACATGATCATTTGTTTTGGTGTTGCCGGAAACTTTGATGGCCCCGATTCGATACTGCTTGCCTTCGCTTATCCTCACTTCAATGTCAATACTGTCAGGTTCTACAAGGCTTTCTACCGGAAATGCAAAGTAGGAGAGGTAACCATCGTCAGTATATAAAGAAGATACATCCACTCCCTGCGGATTGAAGTTCAGCTTCTTTTCAAGTAATTCAGAATTGTAAATATCACCTTCGCGGATATTCATGACGCTGTCCAAGCGGCTGCTGGTGTATTTGGTATTACCAACAAAAGTGATGTTACGAAAATAAAATCGTTTGTCTTCTTCAATTTTGATTTTGATGCCTATGCGCTCACTGTTGATCACAAAAACGGAGTCGCTCATGATCTTCGCATTGCGGAAACCTTCTTTGTTATAGCGAGCAATAATCTTCTCTTTGTCTTCCTCGTATTTGACTTCTATGAATTTGGAGGACTTGAAAATGTGCGACCATTTGCGTTCCTTCGTTTCCTTCATCGCACGTTTGATGGCTCGATCGCTCATCACTGGCATGAGTTTTTTGCTTTCATAAAACAAAAACTTCTTTTTCTCTAGCGCGATTCCTGCGCCTTCGATCTGGATGTATTCGATCTTCACACGGTCGCCGCGATTCACATCAAATGAGAGGATCACGCCGTTCTGCATTTTGACATCGGGTCTTTCACTGATGCTCACCTTGGCATTGTATCTTCCTTTTTCTTCATAATATTCCCTGATCACAGCAACAGCATTGTTCTTCATGTTCTCGTTGGCGATCGTCAAGGTTTTCAGGTCGAGCTTTTCACGGATATTGTCCGCCTCAGATTTCTTGATGCCCTTGATCTCGTATTTCGTCATACGTGGAGATTCCTTTAAAACGATCACCAGAAAAACATCGTTGCCGCGAAACTCCGCTGCATAAATTCCAACATCGGTAAAAAGCTTTTGCTTCCATAGTTTTCGGATAGCATCGGTGATCTTGTCTCCGGGTATCATGATATCATCGCCTTCCTGCAATCCACTGAAAAGTTTGATCGCCTGTACGTCTGTGAATTCGGCTCCCATTACGGTAAGACCGGCAATGTGATAGGAAAGGGGAGCTGCGTAATCAACACTTTCGCCAATAACCGTTTGCGCTTGGGAATCTGCTGCTGGGAAAATGAAGCACGTCAATGCAATGATCACAGTTCTCAAAATGTTCCGAAAATGCATCGGGTAGTTTTTTGTTTTCATAGCTATTAACTTACAGCCTCTTCCTCCCCCGGAACGGATGTTTCGCTTTTGTTTTCAATATTTCCTGATATCTGCGCAGATGTCATTCCAAAACGACGCTCGCGTCCCTGGTAATCTAATATGGCTGCGTAAAAATCTTCTTCCATGAAATCAGGCCAGAGGGTTTCCGTAAAATACAACTCTGCATAGGCGATCTGCCATAGCAAAAAGTTACTAATTCTTTTTTCTCCACTGGTTCTGATCAACAATTCTGGATCTGGAATAGTTGAAGTATTGAGATGTTGTGAAATTATTTCTGTGGTTATATCATCGGCCGCATATCCTTCCCGGATAATGTTGCGCACAGCTTCCGTGATTTCCCAGCGCGAACTGTAATTCAATGCCAGCACTAGTTTTACTCTGCTGTGTTTTTCGGTTCGGACCATGCCTTTTTGCAATTCCATCCTGCAGTCCGTGGGTAAATTGTACATGTCGCCAATGGTGAGCAGACGCACTTCGTTTTTGTCAAGTTCATCAATTTCACTCACGATGGTGTGAACCAACAATGTCATCAATGCTTCTACTTCGTCTTTAGGGCGATTCCAGTTTTCTGTTGAAAATGCATAGAGCGTAAGATACTCCACTCCGCTGGCTGTGGCCGCTTTGAGCGATGCACGCACAGCTTCCACACCATTGAGATGCCCGAATATGCGCTCACGACCTTGGCTTTGTGCCCAGCGCCCGTTGCCATCCATGATAATGGCGACATGCTGCGGTACTTTATGACGATCGATCGACTCTAATAAACTCATCCCCTAAAAATGGGTCTTTGGGTGTTATGCAAAAATGCCGGCAAAGGTACATTTTTCGAAGTGATACTGAAAGAGTTGATTTACAGGAAAGCGGAATGAGCAAAATTATACCTATGTGATTTATAAAACAGGCCAATGTTTGAGAAATCATACAGTGGTAAATGCCGATGGATACAAGTGTTTAGTTCGATCTGGCGAAGCAAAGATTAGACTATTTCACTTGTCCAATCGGTATTACTCATGCTCCCAGCACGAGGTAGCCCTCTTGTCGATGCGAATATTCAATGAACCCATTACAAAAAAGAAATAATCTTTTCTTCCCGGATCGCCACGCTGAAGCCCGGCATTATTGGATCTTGCCGTGCCCAGACGCTCCTTTTGCAAACTGCGGTCAGACATCGTCGCTGCTAATGGCCCACTGAGATCGTCCAGCATTCCTGTATCGACATATTTTCCAGAAATATCGTCGAAATAATCTGTCCATGTTTTGCGAACACCCCACTCGAGACTAAAGCCGAAGAGCGCAAATAAATTGGTCTTAAATCCTACTCCGAAAGGAACTGAAAGCAAATTGGTTTTGTATTTATCTCCACCGAATTGTGTGCCTTGACCTTCGGTTCCCAGCGGCTGAAGCTCATACCAGGTACCGCGATATTGCGCCATGGGCTTCATATTGAAATAGCCCAACCCCGCAAATAAATAAGGACTCGCCGGAAATTGACGATTGCCCAACTGATAATTGAAAAAATTCAACTCAAATTGAATGCTTCCTTCGATCACCTGATTGCGAAATGAGAGATTGCGGTTTCTGATCCATGGATCTTCGCTGTCTGAATCGTAGGCTTCTACAACGCCATAGAGTAAACTCGTCTTCATCGTCAAGCGACGATTGAAGTTATTGCGATAGGAAATACCACCGCACGGCTTAAGTCTTGTGCCGAAATGTTTGTATGGATTGATTTCACCGATGTAGTAGCTGGTTCCGAACAAAATACCGAAGTCCTTACTCTTCTCATATTTGTTTCTTTGAGAAAAGGAGCAAAGCGGAAAAAGTAACAATGACAATATGATTAGCCAGTTAAGTCTCAACAGGGTGGGGTACGGTTTTTTTATTAAATTATTGCCTTCTTACGGTGAAAGTTGATATTTGGTTGCTTGTGGCTGGAAAGCGAAATATTTCAAGTCATCAATTACTTCTTTGTTCGCGCATCCAGACCCCATCCCATTTTCTGACGAATGATGTTGAAGAAACTTTGTCCCTCGAAAGTTACAAGATTGATTTCAAACGGTGCACGCGTCAATTCAATGATGGTTTCATTGTCCACAGAAAATGATCTGCTGTCAAGGTTCAGTAGAAAATCAGGATCGCGGCCCTCTGCACGAAGAGAGATTTTACTCGTGTTGGAAAGAACAAATGGCCTCACGTTCAAGTTGTGAGGGGCAATGGGAGTGAGGATGAAGTTATTGCTTCCCGGCATTATAATGGGCCCACCGCAACTCAGCGAATACGCTGTGGATCCGGTAGGCGTGGCCACGATCAGCCCATCGGCCCAATAGGTACTCATGAATAAATCATTGACATAGGCATGCACAGTAATCATGCTGTTGCGCGCTTTGTTCAGTAGAGTAACTTCATTGAGTGCGTATGGAAAATCGCCGAAACTTTGCTGATCGCTTCTTACAGCTATCAACGAACGACGGTCGAGCTGATATGCTCCGTTACACAACGCTTCCAACGCGGCTTCCACGTTTTCAAGTGCAATATTTGACAAAAAACCCAGTCGCCCGGTGTTCACACCTACAACAGGAATTTTAGAATCACGAATGATTTGTGTGGTGTCCAATAAGGTACCATCACCGCCGATACTTATCAGAAAACTCGTTCCAATAAGGTCTTTGTGATCTTTAAAAATCGTGGTAGTCTTCGGTAGGTTTACCTTCGATGACAGGAACGGGTGAAATTTATCATATACGCTGATGGGTATGCCTCTGCGCACCAATCCCTCGGTAAGCTTCTCCACACCAAAGGTGTGCTCTTCATCAAATCGTTTTCCAAATAGCGCTACTTTCAATCCTGCAGAATTTAGATACAAAGAAAGGAAGAAGGAATTGTGATTGGCGGAATGTTTTGATATTGTTATGAAGGGGCGCTTTGCGGAGAAATGCGATGAATGCTTTGCGATTTGGTGATATGCCGCGGCACTAGCGGTTGAAGGTGCGCCCTAACCATTCCCAATATCTTAAATTCAATAATCCTGAATCCCCCTAGATATTCAAAAACCGCATCAACTCCTCATACCTCTTCTTGAGGTCTTCGGTGTACTCAGGCTCTTGATAAGTGGCTTTGACATTGTACCCGAATCTTTCAAAACTCTGAACGATGGGATTCATGTCGGGTTGGTTCAATTTTAAGTTGACTTCAATTTTTCCATCCTCGCCGGGGCTTACAGATGTGCTCAAAATTTTCGCATTGTTTTCTTCTATGATACGAGCAATCTGCTGGAGGCTGTAATCGTTTTCACGCATCTCCAGCACCAAAATTCCTCCTCGTTGATGAGCACCCTGCATCTGAGAAAGTTTTTCTACAAGGTCTTCGAGCGTAATGGATCCGATGTAATTGTTTTCCTTATCCACAACCGGTATCACGCTGATGTGAAATTGCGAAGCTACTTTCAATATGTCCAAAATGTGGTCGTCGGGCGCTACACTCACCTTGATCAATTGCAATTGCGGATCATCGCTTTCGTGCAGTATACTCTCCACGCCGAGCAGTGTTGTTTCAGAAATGAGTCCGAGAAACTTATTGTTCTCTGTGACGGGCAGATGTCCCACACGGTA
>JAYTMF010000331.1:0-1049 GCA_043728755.1 Flavobacteriales bacterium | reverse complement strand
TGAAAGGCACTTCACGAGCTATTGGAGCGAGGCACACATCTCAACTGGATCATTTCAAACTGTGTACAGCCCAACTCATGCCCGACAACGTAGTGTATGCATTTACGGATGGATTTGCCGATCAATTTGGAGGAGAGAAAAACAAGAAACTCAAAATTTCAGGCTTGAAAAATCTCTTGGCAGAAATTGTTCAATTGCCAATGGCTGCACAAAAAGAAAGTGTTCGGCAATTCTTTGAAGCATGGAAAGGCGACAATGAACAGATTGATGACGTATGCCTGGTTGCAGTGCGTGTGTAATACCAATGTGTTTTAAAAACAGGCAATGTTTGAGAAATCATACAGTGGTAAATGTCGATGGATACAAGTGTTTAGTTCAATCTGGCGAAGCAAAGCTTGGACTATTACACTTGTCCAATTGGTATAAATTCAAATTTTCTCCAACGTCGTCAATCGTCCGGCACGGATAAATCGCTTTTTGAAATACGCCGACTGATCAAAAGCTTCCACCAATACACCCGCATGAACAGTCGCATGAATCATGATGACCTTATCGGAATCCACTGATTTAACAATGGCCAGATGGCCAATATTTTTCTTCGAGACTTTTCTTCCTGAGAAAAAAAGCAGATCTCCCGGCTGCAGTTTCTTCCATTTTACATTTTCGCACAATTCAGCAATACCGCCGCTTGTGTGTGGAAGCTTTACACCAAATCTCCCATAAACGTGCATAACGAATCCTGAACAGTCAAACGACTTGGGGCCACAAGAGCCATAGCCATACTTGCATCCTGAAAAAGTCTCCGCATAGGAAATGACGCTGTCCGTCAACGAAGACGGAGCATTGACAAACATAATAGTATCGGCAGTAACCACCTCGACAGAATCTTTTTGACCAAAATAAATTCCGGGAGATAGAACGATTGCCATGGTATAAATCAAGCTCAAACGCATGTTGCAAAAGTAATCGCTTGAAAAAGGTTGTCGTTGTTCATATTCGTTTCAACGAAAGAAGATTCGTAAACTTTACTTTTGCGCTGTGAAACAAGA
>JAYTMF010000330.1:0-4571 GCA_043728755.1 Flavobacteriales bacterium | reverse complement strand
TGGGAGATTCAGCAGGGATTGCAGCGAGCATAATCAATAAAAATTCCTATGCAGTGAATTTGAATGATTCGACGTATTACATCCGCTGGCGCGCGATGTTCAACCATAAAAAATTCAACGAAGCAAATGAAGACATCGTTATTGAAAATTTGCCCACGCATTTGGAACCGGGAGAATCAGTGAGAGTAGTTATGAAATTCAAAGTGCCGGAATGTCCGGGAAAAAACTATCTGATGATCGCAACACAGGTGGATGAACTTCCCGCAACTTATCAATCAAATAAGATGAGGATGATGATCGAAGAGTGATTAGATATTATACCAATGTGATTTATAAAACAAGCCAATGGTTGAGAAATCATACACTTGTCCAATCGGTATGATGCGGGAAATTTTTCTGATGCATCATTGAAATGCTTCAAACATTTTCGTCAACTCAACGAATTGTTGAAGGCTGAGTTGTTCCGGTCTTTTGTTGAATACATCTAGTGTTGTATCCATTCCTTCTTTCAACATACTTTTCAATGAATTTCGCAGCGTTTTTCTGCGCTGATTGAATCCGGTCTTAATGATGGCCTTGAATAATTTTTCATCACATCCCAACACAGACCCTGTTTTGCGCGTCATTCGAATAACGCCACTTTTCACTTTTGGTGGTGGATTGAATTCTGTTTCATCCACGGTGAAAAGATATTCCACATTGTAATGTGCCTGAACAAGAACTGAGATAATGCCATACTCCTTTGATCCCGGTCCACTGGCGAAGCGTCTGGCAACTTCTTTTTGAAACATACCAACCATTTCAGGTATGTGTTCTTTGTAGTCGAGAATTTTAAAAACAATTTGTGATGAAATGTTATATGGATAATTACCGACTACAGCGAATTGCTCGTCAAATAGTTCGTCGAGTTTCATGTGTAGAAAATCCTCTTCTATGATGCGACCACGCAACTGTGGATAATGAACTTTGAGGTAGGCCACACTATCGCGATCGAGCTCCACGACAGATAATTCGAATGCTTCGCGACGCAACAAATGTTGTGTCAAGGCTCCCATGCCCGGACCCACTTCCAACACTTTTTTGTAGCCCTCATGCACAATAAGTGAATCCGAAATGCGCGCACAGATATCGTCATTTTTCAGGAAGTGCTGGCCGAGTGATTTTTTTGGTTTGACTATCATGGTGCTGTTATCGCCCGCAAGGTATATCCATCTTCGTTGAAATACCGTAGCGATCCTTCCAAGGCGAAGAGCATGTTTTTCTTTGCCTTCAAGCTGTCATGAAAAACAACAATGCTACCGTTGTCCACGTTGTTCAGCACGTTTTGAAGGCATTGTGCGCCGTCAATACTGTTATCATAATCCGCGCTAAGCACACTCCACATCACCGGTGTAAATCTTTTTTTCAAAGCACTCACTTGATTGGGTGTGATGCGTCCGTATGGTGGTCTGAAGAGTGTTGTATCGATAGATCGCGACGCTTTGAGAATATTTCTGAAGTAGGAAAAATTGCCGGTCTTCCATCCGTCAGGATGATCATAGGTGTGATTGCCTACTGTGTGCCCATCATGTAGGATGCGCTCATACAATTCCGGATGTGATTCTACATTTTTTCCAAGACAAAAAAATGTCGCTTTCGCATTGTATTCTTTGAGAAGATCGAGTACCACATCCGTAACGCCCGGTACTGGCCCATCGTCGAAGGTGAGATAAATTTCTTTCGCGGTGGTTTTGACCTGCCAAAGAAAATCTTTCGCAAATGGCTTGATGATATCCGGTGTCTTTACCAAATACATCAACGAAGGGGTGAAGCCAATACGCAGGTTTTCTTCGCCTTTATAACATTGCCTCCCGTTGTAAAGGCGTCGAATAAAATTACATAAATACCGATGGATGCTTTTTGTCTCTCTTCCGTAAATCCATCCCATGAAATACTTCCGGTGGCTCCCAACAATTCACTTTTCATCAGATGTCGCACAAATCGTCCTTCACTGTCATAAATCCGAATGTCACCGGTGAATCCCGCTTCTTTCATTTTGTAATTGAATGTGACCACGTCATTGTGACCATCATTGTCAGGAGAGAAAATTTCAGGATCAACTGAAAATCTATCGTCCGTTGCCATACTCAATTCGCTTTGTGAATTCAGATAACCCGGAGTTGCAAAATTCGCTTTCTCGGAAGCGCTGTGCCAGTTGGTGCGATCAGTTGAAGGACGCGAATATGAAATGCGTTCCAGTGATACGCCATCGAATGAATTCAATAAAGGATATTGCATCTCTTCATCATACGTAACTTGATCGCTGATGTCGCCCGAGGGCATCACCAGAAATACATCGTCTATTGCTGAATAATCAGGTAGAATGTTTAATTCCCACAAACGATCAACACGTGTACTTGGGTAAATGGAAGCCATAGTGCTTGATTCCTTCGTGATAGCCAAAATATCTCCCGGAAGCAAAAGGTAGTTCACGTCAAACATTAATTTGGGAGTGTTCATCACCGTGTTCGTTGCATCTGCAAGTTTCCATTGACTAAGTGAAATAATGCGGGGCGAACGATTATATATTTCGATGAAGTCATAACCATTGTCTTTCGGATTGTAAAGAATTTCGTTGATGATTAGATCTCCGATTTCTGGCGTTTGTGCATATCCAAATTTTCCGTGAATCAGTGACGCCAAGTTGCCCGAACAATCTGTAATTCCATATAACTCAAAGCTATATGTAACTCCTGGTATCATTGCGCCAAAATGCATAATGAGCATGTTGTTCTCAACTCCCGTGAGTATTGGATTGAACTCGGAGTGTTCGTCTCCATTCACTTGCCAACTCAATCCTGAAAGCGACTCAAGATCAAGTGGTTCATTGAACACAAGCGTGATGGCCAGGAAAGGTTCGCCGAGTATGTATTGCAATTCCGGCGCTTTTATATCGGGTGAAATATCATAAACGGAATTACGTCTGCCAGCCGTAGTTCCGCTTGGACTATGACTTCCACTCCAGTTGTCTGCAGCACTGCATGAATCCTGTGGATTAATCAATTCCATCGACCATCCTCCGTCTTCTTTTTTTGGATCCTGGTAAAAATTCTTGTTATAAGTAACATGATCGAGAACGCCAGATGGATTACTCAACGTGATCGTCATTCCGTCTTCAGTGAGCGATGGAAAACTTACCATGAACGCAGTATTGGGATACGCAGTAAAGGCAGCAGGATCGTTTGAAATATTGGTGACTACAATGAACGAATCGGGATAAAGTATCACCTGTCGGTCGAAGTAGCCGCTGTTTACCTGAAGTCCCGTTAATTCCATGATGGAAGAAGTTCTGTTGTAGATCTCAATAAAATCAAACTGAGGACTTGCTGTTTGATCCGTTGTTGTTCCATCTGCAAGTATCTCATTGATGATAATGTCGCCGAAATTTGGATGTATGCCAATGATGAAGTCAAGGAACAATGGTGTCGCCTGATCTCCTTCGCAATCTTTAAGTCCCGTGATGTCGAGTTGATAAGATTGTTCTTCAATAGCGTCAAGAGCCAACGTGAAGACTACGCGGTCTTTATCAATGTTCCAGACAGGATTGGACACTGTATTGAAGGGAATAATGGTCGTGCTCATGTCTGCAACCGAATTCACATCCATCGATTTTGAAAAATTGATATACAATTCCTGGTTTGAAAGAAAGCCAGAATTGACGACATAAGGTGCTGCTGTCGGAATAGTGCTGTAAATAGAGTTTTCGCCGCCTGCTGTTCCTCCGGCATTGCTGATACTCGCACGCCAATTGTATTTTCCACTGCACAGTGCGAAAGGATTTATACGCTCTAGTGACCAACCGCCATCGTTTTTCGTGTTGTCCTGATACCACGTGAGTTCAAAATTTACGATGTCAAGTTGAACATCAGCACCCGTTGTCATTTCTAAAGTCATTCCGGAATTGGTAAGTCCTGGAAAGGATGACATGAGAGCGACATTCGGAAAACCTGCAAAAGCATCGATGTTGCCGTCGCCGGTCACGATCAGAAAACCATTAGGTTGAATCAGCACCTGTGAAGTGAATTCTCCGCTGTTCAACTTCACATGGCTCATGTCGATCAGATTTGAACTGTTGTTGCGAATTTCCACATACTCCGCATTGGGCATTCCTATGACAGGATCAGGATCAGGCATGAGTTCGTTGATGATCAAATCTCCCGGAATGGGGACGAAGCCAATGGTGAAACTCAGGGTCGTGTTTGTCATAAGATTGCCGCTGCAGTCACTGAGTCCATTTACCAAAAGTTGATAGGTATTGGGTGGCATTAGCGGTGATTGCGTGGTCAATGTCACTGATGAGAGTGTTGAATTCCATATTGCACCATTGGTTGAATTGAAGGGCTGAATATCCCAGAACGGATTCGAAAAACCAGTGGTGTCGACAGGTTCGGAAAACTGCACAAGTAGTTGTGTTGAAGATACGACACTCACTGACATGGCTACAGGAGCAGTCGTGTCGGGTGTGAGGCTGAAAACGGAATTCACAGCATCCGGTGTGCCTCCGTTCGGATCGTTGGATTCACTCCAGTTTC
>JAYTMF010000329.1:0-1928 GCA_043728755.1 Flavobacteriales bacterium | reverse complement strand
GCCATGGACGTGAGAGGTGTGATCAGCGCGGATTACGCGCTTGCCACGAATAATCTCACTGTTACTTACAAGCCTACAAAAATCAGTGAAGACAAGATTCACAAACTGCTAAACGCAGTGGGTTACGATACGGAAAAATCTACTTGAACAGAAGCCCAATACAACCTCGTGCATGACTGTTGTCGCTATCGTGAACAAGAAAAACATTGAACTCATGATGATTCGCACAACAGTCCTGTTGACCCTTCTCATGGCATTTCTAGGCGTTGATGGCCAGGGTTTACATGGAAAAGTTTATGGAGAGAATGGCAATGGAGTCAAAGAAACATTGGTCGGAGCCATCTTGGTTTGGGAAGGAACAAGAAGCGGTACGACCACAAATATTGATGGCCATTTTTCCATCGGTATTCCGCCTAACTCAACGAAACTGATTGCGTCATTTGTGGGATATTTCAATGATACCATTCAATATGTCGATCAGACAGAGTTATCCATTACGCTTCGACTAAACACGTTGAGCAGTGTGGTGAATGTGCGTGGTGAGTTGGGTGCTACACACATCTCGACACGCAACCCACAAAATTTTCAGACGCTGACAGAAAAGGAATTGTGCAAAGCAGCGTGTTGCAATCTCAGCGAAAGTTTTGAAACCAATGCATCGATCGATGCAACATTTGCCGACGCGGTTACCGGTGCCAAGCAAATCCGAATGTTAGGACTCGATGGCAAATACACGCAGATGATGTTCGACAATATCCCCGCCATCCGCGGACTTTCGAGCACTTATGGATTCACTTATGTGCCAGGACCGTGGATCAAATCTATCCATATCGCGAAAGGTGTTGGTTCTGTCACCAGCGGTTACGAGAGCATTACCGGGCAGATCAATGTGGCAATGAAAAATCCAGAGAACACAGATAAGCTGCATGTGAATGGCTACGCTGCAATGGGCGGACGCATGGAGTTGAATGTGATCTTTCGCCCCGGACCAAGCATAGAAGAAGGTTCGGATAGCAAATTGCCGGCTCACGAACCACGGATAAAATTAAAGCCGATATTCCTTGCACACGCTTCAATCTCGCAGATACGTACAGACATGAACGGTGACGGCTTCCTCGACAACCCCCTCCTCAACAACCTCATACTCCGTAATGAGTGGCATCTCACAACCAAAGGCGGACTTGGCGGACAATACACGGCGAATTATTTACGTATGAGTGGTGTCAGCGGAACACTCGATTACAATCCAATGGATGAGGTAAGGTCGCGGTTATGGGGCGTGAACATCACAACGGATCGATATGATTTCTCGGGGAAGACAGGCTATGTTTTTGAGGAAAAACCTTGGAAGAGTTTTGGATCACAAGTCAGCGCTTCATGGCATAATCAAAAAGGCAATTACGGATACAGAAATTATTCCGGACAACAACTCAGCGCGCGTGTCAATTTACTTTTTGCAACACGCATCATCAACGATTCGCATAAGATCACTTCGGGTGTCAGTTATGTCTATGACGACTATGTTGAAAGCATTACTTATGGCGCTATACCGCCCGTGACACTTTCGTCATTTCAATTGAACAGAACAGAATCTGTCCCAGGAGTTTTCACTGAATACACATTGAATGTGAAAGACAAGATGACAGCAGTGGTGGGTTTGCGAGGAGATTACCACAATATCTATGGCGCTTTTATTACTCCAAGATTGCATGCTCGATACAGCTTTACGAACAACACA
This sequence comes from Flavobacteriales bacterium, assembly GCA_043728755.1. Taxonomy (GTDB): domain Bacteria; phylum Bacteroidota; class Bacteroidia; order Flavobacteriales_D; family Sanyastnellaceae; genus JAIBBG01. Next base: position 190 of record JAYTMF010000329.1, on the reverse strand, counting down.
TCATTGAAATTCATTTCGGGACTTGGTTACAGAACGGCGAACGTGATCATGGACAATGTGGGCATCCTTGCTTCTAATCGCGACATTGTAATGGGTGGCAATGATCCTAATGGAATTTATGGATTGAAAATGGAACAGGCGTGGAATACAGGTTTGATTTTCACTCATAAATTTAAATTGAATCACAGAG
>JAYTMF010000328.1:0-1629 GCA_043728755.1 Flavobacteriales bacterium | reverse complement strand
GAGTCTGTGATCATCGCAGCATTTTTGATGGCAGCTGTGATTGTTTCGTTGTTGTTTTTGAGATTCGTTGTAATGGATTCAGCGTTCTTCACAATGATGTCAATTGCACCACTGTTATTTTCCACGACGTCGTTCAGTTTTGATGTGGATTCTTCCAGATTCTGCATGGTGTGTTTAAGCTTGTCAAAAATATCAGCCATGCTTTGGGTCTGTCCCTGTCCCACCATGCTATTCAAATTTGAGATCAATGAATCGATTCCCAGAAATAGCTGCGAAGTTTTTTGTTTTAAAGGTTCAATTTCTTGCTTCAGACTTTCGGTGAGGCCGAGTGAGATGCTCGACATCAGTGTGTCTTTGTTGGCAGCAAGTACTGTGCTCGTTCCAAGCATGATTTGAATTGCTTTTCCGCCAAATAAATCCGCATCAAATATTTCGAGCCTTGTATCATTAGGAATTTTTAGTTTGCTGTCATTCAAGACTACTTCTGCCACAATGGTTCCGTTGCCGTTCTCATGCATATAAACTTTTTTCACAATACCAATCTTGAAACCATTGAGGATAACAGGATTCGAAGCGGTAAGTCCTGCGGCATTTTCATAAACAGCATAGTATTTCTGTTGTTTGAGAAATAGATTGACGCCTTTGAGGTAGTTCAGTCCGAGGTATAGCAATGCGATTGCAATGACGACAAGCACACCAATTAAAAATTCCCGACTGATCTTCATTTATTCTGTTGTTTGCGAAATCGCTTTACTAAGGTCTATTCTTTCTCTGTTTTCAAAGGCAATAACAAAGGCATCTTTGAAGCCTAGTTCTTTCATTTGCTCCTGCATTTGTTTTGCTTCTTTGTAACTGTTTGTGCAACCGGCGAGATATTTATAAACGCCATTTTGCCTATATTCATCCATGCGTTCAAGTCCTCTGAATTCAATAGCTTTCTTATCCAGGGATTTTGGCGAAGATAGTATTTGCACCTGATACCGAATTCCTTTTGACAGATCTTTCCAAATGAGGTTGTCTTTGTTTGGCTTTACGGCCGGTGTATTTGTCACGTTTTCCGACACCACAATTGGAGAAACTTTTACTTCGACATCATCCTTTATCAATTCGCTTGTTTTCAATCCACGCTTTATATCGTCTTTGTCTTTAAATTCTTTGAATGCTCTGAAAATCGCCGATGCCATGTATGTTTTACCGTCTTCGGAATGAAGAAATACCTCTTCTTCTGCATTGGTGAGAAATCCTAATTCGACGAGCACGCTAGGCATGTTCGTAAAGCTGATGACATAGTAGCCGGCTTGTTTCACACCGCGATCTTTGCGCCCAACTCTTGTTCTGAACTGGTCCTGAACGCTCTTGGCTAGCACGATGCTTTTATCGAGGTATGCATTTTCGCGCATGCTCAAAATGATGTAGGTATCGGGATCTTTCGGGTCGAAGCCTGCGTAGTTTTTTTCGTGATCTTGCTCCAAATAGATCGAAGCATTTTCCCGCATTGCAGTCTTTAAACTCTCTTCGGATTTATGAAGCCCCATCACAAATGTTTCTGAGCCTGTTGCGCTTTTATTATCGTTCGCATTGCAGTGAATGGATATGAAGAGATCTGCAGTGGCGGCATTCGCTATTTCC
>JAYTMF010000327.1:0-3480 GCA_043728755.1 Flavobacteriales bacterium | reverse complement strand
GTTGTCGTAAGCAATCCATTGGACGTTATGACCTATTGCGCATATCTCAGCGCAAAAACAGACAGCAAAAAAGTTTTCGGAATGGCCGGAATCCTTGATACTGCTCGTTACCGCGCATTTCTAGCAGAGGCTCTCCATTGCTCTCCAAAAGATATCCAGGCCGTTCTCATGGGTGGTCACGGCGACACCATGGTTCCGCTTCCCCGCTATACAACCGTTAGTGGAATTCCTGTGACTGAATTGATCGATGAAGCAAAATTGAATGCCATTGTTGAAAGAACGAAAACCGGCGGCGGTGAAATCGTTAACCTTCTGGGTACATCTGCATGGTATGCTCCGGGTGCTGCAGCTGCGCAAATGGTTGAAGCTATTGTTCGTGATCAGAAACGTATTTTCCCCTGCTGCGCCTGGTTGCAAGGTGAATATGGCTATAAGGATATTTACCTCGGTGTACCGGTGGTTCTGGGAAAAAATGGAATTGAAAAAATCATCGAACTCAAATTGAACGACGCGGAAAAAGCGTTGCTTGACAGTTCCGCTAAATCAGTAAAAGAAGTCATGAATGTGCTCGACGGCATGAATGCTGTTAATGCATAAGAGACTGCAACCTATTCAAAAAGCCTCCGCAAGTCGGAGGCTTTTTTTTATCCAATTGGAATCCATCAACTCTCAGATTGCAGCAACTCTTGCGTCTTCTTTCGTTCTGTGAATCGCGATACACCATCATTTCATGATCGTCTTCACATATTCCACAAATTCATTCGGATACTCCACGTTTGCAGCGTGCGCGGCGTTGGCAAAAAAATGCACACGTTCTTTTGGAAGATTATATCGCTCAATAATCGCATTGCACGTTGAAACCGGAATCAACACATCGAATTCTCCCCAGCAGATATAAACAGGCATTTTCCAGTTGAAGTCATGTGCGTTGAATTGCGCTTCTCGTTCCATCAAATGATCAAGCAATTGCAGTTGAGCGGGGCGCGAAGGAAGCGATCCGTATTTAACCATTTGCCTTCTGAGAAATCTCGGGATATATGGTTGATCATGAAAAATCAAATCGAGTGATTTTCTATTCTCGCAAATTGTTGTCGGTGATAACAATTCCTTTACCGAAGGAACTTGCATGGCTATCGCAAGGCTATCTGCATACGCCATGGTGTAGTCATTAACAGGTGAATCATATATCACCAGTTTATTCACCAGATTTGGAAACTTTTCAGCAAAATAGGCAGCAACTATTCCTCCATAAGAGTTGCCGATGACCGCAAACGAATCACAAATTCCCAATGAATCAACGATCGTCTTTAAATGCATTACCTGCGCGTCAATGCTATAATCCAAACTGTCGCCAACGCTTTTACCGCAGTAGAGTAAATCAGGAAGAATGAGATCGAATGACTTATTTAATTCGATCGATGTGCGGTAGTATTGACTGATGCCACTTGCTCCATACCCGTGAAGCATCATCAATTTTGGTTGGCCGTTGTTGGAGTAATGTACCGCGTGAATTCCATTTTCATCTCTAAACCTGTGCAATTGAATTTGCTCCTTGGAAAATCGTTTTTCCTGCTTCCGATCCACCAATTTTAGAAAATTACAAGACGCAAACAGCAACGTACAGCATATCAGCTGGAGTATGATTTTCATAGCTTACAAAGGTATTGACTTATTTAGTTAAGGGCACTTCTAAGAACCTCTTTCATGAATCGCGATAGGTCATTTCGTAGAAGACAATGGAAATCGAAGTTGCATAGCCTGAGCTATGCAATTGAGATTTGACGAAATATTCGGCGAAATCAGCATTTAAACAAATAAATAAAAATAGCAAAATTCATATTTGGTCGAATAGTGTAAGAGGTTATTGGAAGTGCGCATTAACCATAAGTCTATTGCCCGATTGCATTGCTTGCCGAATTTTCCGTTTGAAAAACCATGCCGTCTTCCGTTGAATATTTTACCACTGTATGATTTCTCAAACATTGGCCTATTTTATAAATCACAGTGGTATTACATGCAATCGCTGGTACATGGGTTGCAGCGAATACGCGTCAAAATCACATTGCGAAGTTTGACCTATACTATTCAACGGGTGTCTTTTATCATGGGATAAACATGCGATAAAGCCTAAAAGAGCTAAGTTTTTCGATGAAAATTCGGTGTCCGAGAAAAAACCAGATTGACAAAATCAGAAAACTGATCTTGAAAAATTTCAGCTACAATATCCTCTGGGAAAATTTGCGTTTTTAGAAGTACCCTTCATGCATTTTCCCGAATCGTTTTAAAAAATCGTTTGAGGATCAAATCGTTTTCCATACGGGGTGTTGTCACCTCCAATATTGCACATTCATTGTTCTTGTACAACCATTGAATGCCTGCGTGCAGCGTTTCTTCGTTGGTTGCCAAGTGATACGGAATATTATACATGACCGCCAATTTATCTGCTCTGCGATGATGTGTTGTTTCAAAAAACTTCTCCATGGCTACACCGGTGGATTGCGGCCCGTCAATGATCCTGAATATTCCTCCGCCACCATTATTGATGACAATAATCTTCAATCGGGGCACTACCATCTCATTCCAGAAAGCGTTGCTGTCGTAGAAAAAACCTATATCACCAGAGATCAGTGTGGTCATTTTTCCGGAGACAAAAGAAGCACCCACGGCGGTACTCGTGCAACCGTCAATTCCGGAAACGCCACGGTTACCGAAGTAATGAAGGTCCTTTCTAGCATCAGACAGCAGAATGTATCTGACCACGGAACTATTGCCCATTTGCAAGTCGCTTCCCGAAGGAATGGCGGCATGTATCAGATGAAACGCCTTCAGATCGCTCCATGGTGCAACACCGGTATAATGATCGCCGGCATGTCGCGAATGTTCATTCCAGCTTTTGATTTTTTCGCGGTACTCAGATGTTGCATTACCATCATCTGCAGCTTGCTGTGAATCCATCGATCCAAAAAAAGAAACAGGAGAAAGCGGAATGATCTTACTGAGATGTTTGAAGGTATCGAGCCCTTCCCCACTCACATCTATATGCCAATGCTCAACGTTTTCGTTGCGAATCAATTCTTTGACCTTTCGGGAAATAATATTGTGTCCGATGGTGATCAATAGATCTGGCACCAGTAATTTTCTCAATTCATCGTCACCCGACATAATGAGACGATCGATGGTGGAGATGAAAGCATCGTCGGCAAGGTTGCTGTGTGCTTCCGTGAGAATAGCCACATTTCTTCTATTCGAAAAACTGCGTAGCGTACCCAAAAGTGATTCATGGGGTAACATCTGGCCCGCGAGCACCATTACCTTGTTTGATTCCTTCAGCCTTTTTTTGATATTTTCCAATTCCTCAACTGCAATAGAAAGGACTGTAGGCGAGCGAAGAATGGTTTTCACATCTGCCGATACGCTTTGTACAGTACCATACAAATTTTCGCGTAAAGGGAAATTGATATGGACAGGACCGCTAACACC
>JAYTMF010000326.1:0-6038 GCA_043728755.1 Flavobacteriales bacterium | reverse complement strand
CGGCAATGGCTTCAATGATCCTATAAAACGGACAGGTTTTGTCACCGTACCAACGCGCATATTTTCTTTGATGCGCAGTTTTTTATGAAGAGCATTATTCATGAGTTCAAAGGAACATCGAAGAGAACGATTTCGTCATAAAAAAAATGATGATGAGATCAGATACCGAATTTACCTTGCGGCCAAATTATTGAAACGCAAACCGGACAAGATGAGGATGATGACAAGAGATTGAAGTCCGGATATCAGACATAACATGAAAATAAGTTTTAACTGGCTGAGAGAATATATTGATACCACGTTGGAGGTTTCAGAAATTGCAGATATACTCACTGCGATCGGCCTTGAAGTGGAATCCGTTGAAAAAGTGGAAGCTATTCCTGGCGGTTTGCGCGGCATCGTCATTGGCGAAGTGATGGAGTGTGAAAAACATCCTGATGCCGACAGACTTCGTTTGACGAAAGTAAATATAGGTTCAGGCGAGCTGTTGCAGATCGTATGTGGCGCATTAAATGTTGCGCGAGGACAGAAGGTGCTCGTCGCAACAGTTGGAGCAAAGTTGTATCCAACAGAGGGTGAGCCAATCGTAATTAAGAAAGGAAAGATCCGCGGTCAAGAATCTGTCGGAATGATTTGCGCTGAGGACGAACTTGGACTTGGTAAAAGTCATGACGGCATCATGGTGCTAAGTGCTACTGCTGTTGTTGGTCAGTCAGCCGCAGAATATTTACAACTGAGTGGTGACCATTGCATAGAGATTGGATTGACGCCCAACCGAACAGATGCTTTCTCTCATTTTGGAGTAGCGCGTGATCTGTATGCCGCCATTCGCAACATGGAAGGATTGAGGCCAGATGTGCCGATTCTGAAAAAACCGGATATTCATATTGTGAATTCTTCTTCACACGGAGCAGGTGTGATGGTAGAAGTGCTCAGTACAGATGCTTGTCCGCGCTATTCAGGCATCACTATCAGTGGAATTAAAGTGGGTGAATCACCCAAGTGGCTGCGTGAGCGTTTGTCAGTGATTGGAGTTCGTCCCATCAACAATATTGTCGACATCACCAATTATGTGCAACATGAAATCGGGCAACCTTTGCATGCTTTTGACGCAACAAAGATTATGGGCAATAAAGTGGTGGTGCGTTTTGCAAATGAATCTGAGACATTCGTAACACTTGATGGAATTGAGCGAAAATTATCAGCGGAAGACTTGATGATTTGTGATTCAGAAAAGCCGATGTGCATGGCCGGAGTATTCGGCGGATTGACAAGCGGTGTTACCGAAACAACAACTTCTATTTTTTTAGAGAGTGCCTATTTCAATTCTGTATTTGTGAGGAAAACTTCGAAGCGACATGGACTTCATACGGATGCAAGTTTTCGCTTTGAGAGAGGATGTGATCCTTCATTAACCGTTTGGGCCTTGCACCGCGCATCCCAATTAATCAACGAATTGGCCGGTGGAGAAATAACATCTGTCCTCACGGATATCTATCCGATACAGATGAATCCAAACAGTGTAACATACAATTGGCGGCGAGCCACATCGCTGATAGGGAAAGAGATTGGGAAGGATAAGGTGAAGTGCATTTTGGCAGATCTTGACATTGTTGTTGTTGCCGAAGATGATGCAGGCCTTCAGTTGAGTGTTCCATTGTATCGAAATGATGTAATTCGTGAGGCGGATATCGTCGAAGAAGTTTTGCGCATTTATGGATATGATCAGATAGAAGTTCCAGAAGCTTTGAAGTCTTCATTGTCTTTTTCACCTAAGATTGATAGAGAGAAATTGCAAGGCCGCGCTTCAGCATTGCTAGCCGCCCGTGGATATTCGGAGATGATGTCCATGAGTTTGACCAAGACGAAATACCGGGAGTTGATGATGGATGATGGCGTCAATGAATCGGCGGTTGAGGTTTTAAATCCGCTGAGCAGCGACCTTGGAATGATGCGTCAGACTTTGCTTTTCAATGGACTTGAAGCGATACGACACAACAAGAATTTTCGAAATGACGATTTGCGGTTGTTCGAGTTCGGCAAAATTTATTCGAATCACAGATCAAAATATATTGAAGAAAAGCGGTTATCGATTTTTCTCACAGGAAGCAAGTTGCCTGAGTCATGGAATAATCAGCAAGTTGATGTCATGTTTGGAGATTTGCGTGAGGAGATTGAGGGTCTGCTGCACACTTTAACCATACGCCAGTTTAGTTTTTCGCCATTGAACCACTCGCATTATCAGGGTGGTCTGGAGTGCTATTCGGGTAAAACCCTGCTTGCCAGATTGGGAATAGCTTCGGCTCCTTTGCTCAAAGAATTTGATCTGTCAGGACAAGTATGGATGGCCGATGTGCTTTGGGAGAATGTGATGAATGCCATTCCAATAGCGAATATTTCTTACAAAGAGCCATCGAAATTTCCGGCAGTGCGCAGAGATCTTTCTTTACTATTGTCACATGCTACGACCTATTCGGAAATTGAAAAGCTCGCTTTCAATACAGAGAGGAAATTGTTGAAGTCAGTTAATCTTTTTGACGTTTATGAAGGTAAGAATCTTGATGCCGGAAAGAAATCCTATGCGGTAAGTTTTATACTTCAGGATGATACAAAAACGATGACTGATCAGCAAGTGGATGGTGTGATGACGCGCATTCAAAAGTCACTCGAGGAACAACTTGGTGCGACCTTAAGAAGCTGACGCTATAGGATTATTCTTGAAAGTAATGATCATACCGAATGGACAAGTGTTTAGTCCAATCTTTACTTCGCCAGATTACACTAAACACTAGTATCCATCAGCATTTACCACTGTATGATTTCGCAAACATTGGCCTGTTTTATAATTCACATTGGTATAAGATGTTCTTGTTTAGTAAACGGCAAGAAGTAGCCTGATGTCCATCCAGTGCAGATCGAACAAACTAGCAATCTCTTCATTGGTATGCGTTCCATTGTACATGTACACACCATTTTGAAAACCTTCCTGATGTTTGATGAGGTTAGCGATTCCGCCTTCATCACCAATGGCGAGCATGGTAGGGGCGAAAATGTTGGAGAGAGCATACGATGCTGTTCTGGAAACACGAGATGCGATATTCGGTACGCAATAGTGAATAACGCCATGTTCTTTAAATACAGGTTTGTCATGGGTAGTCACACGAGATGTTTCAAAACATCCACCTTGATCAATGCTGATATCGACGATCACACTACCGTATTTCATATTGCTGACCATGTCTTCAGACACGACGATAGGTGTGCGGCTGCCGGAAGTATGTATAGCACCAATGGCTACATCCGCAGTGTCCAGTGCATTGCGCAACTCAGATGGTTGAATGGTGCTGGTCCAGAGTCTGGTGCCAATATCATTTTGAATTCTTCGAAGGCGGTAGATACTGTTGTCGAATATTTTCACACTAGCACCTAGTCCAAGCGCTGCACGTACTGCAAATTCTGCCACTGTTCCTGCACCTAAGATGACGACTTCAGTAGGCTTCACGCCAGAAATTCCACCGAACATCAGTCCCTGACCACCGTTGGCATGGCTTAGGTATTCCGCTGCGATTAACACAGACGTGTTACCCGCTATTTCGCCCATTGCACGCACCACCGGGAAGATATTTGTTTCATCCTTGATGTAATCCCATGCAACGGCAGTCATTTTTTTTGCAGAAAGTGCATTGAATGTTTCAGCTTTCTGAACGGGCAGATGCACGGCAGACACCAGGGTTTGTCTTCCCGGCATCATTTCAATTTCCTCCAGACTGGGTGGTGCAACTTTTAAAATGATTTCGCTTTTGAAAACATCCTCAGGCGAGTAAACTATGCGCGCACCGGCTTCGCTGTAGTCGTGATCTTGAAAATTCGAAGCTTTGCCGGCTTTGGTTTCTACGATCACTTCATGGCCGTTATTTACAAGTAGGGCAACGCTTTCGGGAACGAGGGCCACTCGTCTTTCCTGGAAGGAAGTTTCGCAGGGAATACCGATAGTAAGCATTGAATGTTTTTTGCCAACGGCATACAACTCTTCTTGTGGCATGAGCGCGGCTTCCTTTGCCAGGGCGCGAATGGCTTCTTTTTTACTGTCCATAGATGGAGTAGCGGATTGCGGAAAATCGAGTTCCGAAGATAACTCATTTTGATGCTATGCTTTGCAAATTGTTCAACGAACTTTTGAGTCGGAATTGTTCATATGAAAGTTCAGTGAGAAATTGACGGAAACTGTTATTTTTGACGCGCGAAAAAAAACATTTCAAACCTCTGCTATGAGTCAAAAAGATACAAGTCACTCTTCAACACAAAGAACAGTTCTATGGACAATTATCCCAGCTACTGTTTTTGTTTCTTTATTGCTCACCAGTTTGAACCACAAACTTGAGCCGCCAAGAGAGCATATGAAATCTGACTTTGGCGTGGTGAAGACAGAGGTGAAAGTAGAAGCACCGGCTATGCATTTGCACGAAACGGTGAAAACAGAAGAGGTTCAGCACACAACTCCTGCTACCGAAGAAAAGTCGCACGAGGAACACGCGCACTGATTGTTTTCAGAAGGAAATCAGTCTGTTTTCTTCTTTCAATTCAATTGAGACATGAAATGTTTTTAAAGGCAGCAGGTCTTCAACCACTTCTGGCCATTCAATGAAAATATAGGCATTGCGGTCAAGGTATTCCTCAAAGCCGAAGTCCATGGCTTCTCTCAAATTTTTCACTCGATACAAATCAAAGTGAAGCAGGTCTTCACCACTTTGCGACTTGTATTCATTCACCAGTGAAAAGGTGGGGCTCCCTTGAAATTCATGATGGAGTTGGCGGCATATTGCGCTGACGAATGAAGTTTTCCCTGACCCCATTTCACCGGTGACAGCGAATATTCCAGGTGATGGAAATTCTCGCAGAAACTGTCTAGCAATCTTATCGAGATCAGCAACTTCAAAAGAAATGTATGTATGAATATTTTTAATGACCACAGAATTCGTTTGTATAGAAAAGTGAGGCGAATTTATCCAGACAAATGGAACACCGGTGCTTCTGAATAAATTTGCCGGGAATGACAGAGCAAATAAAGATCATTGAATGTCCTCGGGATGCCATGCAAGGCATTTCTGAATGGATTTCAACAGATAACAAGGTCAGATATATCAATCAACTACTTAAGGTTGGCTTCGACACGATTGATTTTGGAAGTTTTGTTTCTGAAAAGGCGATTCCACAAATGCGCGATACAGCTGCGGTATTGCAGAGACTGAACTTTAACGGTGCCACATCACGATTGCTAGCGATAGTTGCCAATTCACGCGGCGCCGAGACAGCATGCAGTTTTGATGAAATACAATTTCTCGGTTATCCGTTTTCTATTTCAGAGACCTTTCAGCAGCGCAACACCAATTCAACCATTGAAGAATCGTTGACAAGGGTTGAAGAAATTGTTCGTCTTGCCCATCACAGCAAAAAGGAATTGGTGATTTATCTAAGTATGGGATTTGGAAATCCTTATGGAGATCCATGGAGTCCGGAGGTTGCGATAGAGTGGAGCGAACGGCTATACACTGAGTTTGACATCAAGACGATCGCACTCAGTGATACTGTGGGAAGTGCCACACAAGAAGTGATCAGTCAATTGTTCGGACAGCTCATTCCTTCATTGCCTGATGTCACGTTTGGTGCTCATTTGCACACTGTCCCCCACGATTATAGATCGCGTTTGAAGGCTGCACATGAAGCTGGTTGTCGAAGATTTGACGGGGCAATCAAGGGATATGGAGGGTGTCCTATGGCGTCTGATGAACTCACAGGTAATATGCCGACCGAGCTTATGATAGATTACTTCAACAATAAAGGTTTTGAAACAGGTATCGATCTTTCGGAATTGAATAATTCGATACGAATTGCGGACGAAGTCTTTCCAGCTCACTGAGCTATAATATCGATTGGACAATTGTAATAGTCCAATCTTTGCTTCGCCAGATTGAACTAAACACTTGTATCCATCGGCATTTACCACTGTATGATTTCTCAAACATTGGACTGTTTTATAA
>JAYTMF010000325.1:0-1002 GCA_043728755.1 Flavobacteriales bacterium | reverse complement strand
TCTGGAAATTTCTGACATTAGGGACAACAGATGCACCTTCTTTGCCACCTGCATAGGCATAAATACGCGTTGGAATGGGCTTGAAAAAACGAATTGCGGCAAACGGTGCATTCTGAACGGCCCACAATGAAGGTGAAAAAATCATCAAGCGTCCGAACACTTCGGGGTGAATCAAACCTGCATAAATCGAAATCAACCCGCCCATCGAACTGCCGCCGATGCCCGTGTGTAAATGGTCGGTTAGGGTGCGAAATTGTCCATCAATGTGTGGTTTCAACGTTTTTGCTAAAAATTTCACGTATTTTCGTCCTTCAGAATGTCCCAATTTTGTGTTTTTTGTAGGCGGTAAAAATTCATTAATCCGCGTTTCACCGCCGTGGTCAACGGCAATGATTATCACATCACCCATGCCTTGCTCGGCAAGCACGGCGAGTTTTTTATCGATTGCCCAGTTGCCAAAAGGCGCTTTGTCATCGAACAAGTTTTGGGCATCTTGAAGGTACAAAACGGGGTAACGTTTTTCGGTTTGCTGCGCGTAATCATGCGGTAAAAGGGCGACAACGCGGCGTTTTTTATTCAGTTCGGGACTGTAAAAGGCATCGGAAACGACTTGAATTTTGGGCAAAAAGGAAGGTGTAAAGGTCAGACCATAATTAGACCAACGCGCCACAAAATCGGTAACAATGCCCTGAGGATTTTCCAAAACACGGTTGCTCGTCGAGTTGCCAAAACTGTCCAATTCCTTGTTTTCCCAACCGCCCCGCACGTATTTATACTCCATGCGGTGCGGCAAAACGAAGTCGCTCGGAAAAGTCAACATAAATCGACCGTTTGCCACACGCCGCATTTGAAAACGGGCTTGTTCGGTCGTCCAATTGTTGAAATTGCCCACAACATAAACGGGGCGACGGTCGTCAATCGGCGTCGTTAATTCAAGCGTGAGGTGTTGTTTTTTAGGCGTTTTGTTCGGGTTTTCGCGGCTTGCGGCGGCGTTTGAAGTCG
>JAYTMF010000324.1:0-2403 GCA_043728755.1 Flavobacteriales bacterium | reverse complement strand
GGTTATACCAATGTAATTTATAATACAGGCGAAAGTTTGTGAAATCAAACAGTGGTATTATGCATCAAACGTCACATACTTCGATACCTCTTGTGCCCTCATTGGTGCTGCATCTCGGTTGCCGAAATTCCTTTTTTAGAAAATGAAATGAAAGCTATCACAGCATACCATAGTGTGAATGACATCTTGGAAGATTGCAATATAGTTCCGCTTTTGAGCGTAGTTCGAAACGTGCATTCATAGCATTGCCACTGCCAATAGCATCGTATCCAATAGTGCTAGTAGCAATTGCATTTTTTGCATACCTCACCCTGTTTTTCTCTCGCCATTTTGTAATGCACTTTGCACTGATCTTCTGTGCCGAAGTAGATAAAAGAATGGTTTCAAATCATTCTCAAGTTCATTTTTGAATTTTGGTTATAGATTTTACCTCATTTCGAGTTGCTTGATTTTGTATTCAACCGAAAGAATTGATTTTGAAAATGTCCTAATCCGGAATATGCTACGGGAAAAGAGAATTTGGTAATAGGGGAACTTGAAACAGCATCTCTCAAAATTCTTTATGTCTGGTTTTTATTTCCAATGAACGGAACTTTCACCATCACGGTATATCCTTGTGGAGAGGAGTTGGCAAATACAATTTCACCTTGCAACTCAATGGTTCTTTTGCGCATGTTTCGCATTCCTGATCGAAAATTCGATTCATTGTTGGAAGAAATTACTCCTTTGCCATTATCGCGAATGATGATTTCCAGATTTCCTCGCGATTCTGAGGCGTTGAAGGTGACAACCGAAGCGCCTGAATGCTTTTGTGCGTTGTTGAAAGCTTCTTTTACAATTAGGAAAAGATTCCTTCTTTTAAGTGCACTCATTTTAATTTCACTGGGTACGCTGTTTTGAAAATGGAATTTTATGTTTCCATTCTCAAATAATTGTGAACCATAATGATTTAAATACGACATGAGTTTTTCGCTGTTGTCGTTTTCTGGAGTGAGCGCCCAGATGATTTGATCTGCTTTGGTCCGTAGGTTTCGCGACTCGTTAATAATTTTTTGCGCTGTGCTTATCAAGGTAGAATTTTTGCTGGAATGTTTTAGCAGCTCTGCCATGAGATTGATGCGGGTAAGATCGGCACCTATATCATCGTGAAGATCAGCAGATATGCGTGAACGCTCGTTATTTACCAGAAGCTTTTGTTTCATTTCGTTGAATCTCTGTTTTGACCATAGATAGTATAGTGTTGTTGCTAAGGTGAGCAAAACGAAAAGCAGGATGATTTGAAACCAGGTTTTATTCCAGTAGGGTGCAAGCACGTTTACATTTAGGAACACCGGCATTGAAAGTGCGCCCTCCTTGTCTTTGGCCACAATTGCAACAGTGTTCATACCATAAGGCAAATGAGTGAGGGCCAGATTGTGTCCTTCGGCAGGAAACCAATTCAAGGAGTCATTCAACGAATAATAAAATGTGATGTGAGCATTGTCAAAAAGTGAAATGGCCGAAAATTCTATATTCAGATTGTTATGGTCTGGAGCAATCGATATGGAACTGTAATCGCGTGTGCTGCCCCAGCTGCCGCTGACGTTGCGGATATAGACCGTGCTTTTTTCGGAAAACGTGGGCGGGGTGTCAAGCGGTATGATGGCTAGGCCACGTGATGTTCCGGCATAAATTTTCCCCGCATATAAAAGGACAGCATTCACTTCATTGGATGGAAGACCTTCGCCTACTGCGATTTTGCGAATCTGGTTCCATTGGTCACCTTTTTTTTCGAATTCATAAATGCCGTGATTTGTAGCGACCAAGATCTGATCATTATTTGCATATAGATCGCGATAACTTATTTGATAATTGTTGTCGGTTATTGTTAATCTATCTACTATTTGCTTGTCTCTGATAATGAATATTCCTGCTGATTCGGAAATAGCCATCACTGTTGAATCTCCATGATCAATCACTTTGAAAATTCGTTCGGAACAAATCAACGGATCAAGAGCAAAATTGATTTTTTCAGGATCAGACAGATAAAGGCCTTTTAAGGTGCAATGCCACAATTTTCCGTTTTTGTCAATGTATGCAGCAAAACGCCTTTGAAAAATAGGTTCAAGTTGCTCTGTTGAATTTTTGAATGGGTACTGCGAAAATTTGTACAGGCCATTTGATGTAGCTGCAAATTGAATGTTGCTGTCCTTTGAGAAGGTCAGGCTTTTCACAGCCCCCAGTTGATGGTGAAAGTTACCTATTGGCTTCACCAGTTCATCTTTTGAATTGATCATATCGATACCGACATCCGATCCTATCATAATATCACCCTCTTTACCTTTTACAAAGATCAAGGCCCTTGAATTAATAGGCGTGTTGGATGTCAAAGGAATGTTCGACACCACGCCATTTTTGATTCTT
>JAYTMF010000323.1:0-2744 GCA_043728755.1 Flavobacteriales bacterium | reverse complement strand
GTGGAATTGCTGAGTGAATAGAAATGAAGTCTGTTGTTTCCAGCATAATTCTCACCGTTGAAAAACGCATTTACTTTGCCGGCTGAAGCAGTGATGTCTACGGTTTGTCCTTCCTTGATCACGAAAAGATTCCTTCCGTTTTCTGCTACTGCATAACTTCCCTTTTTAATGGAGACCGTTGCTCGCAAGTAGTCTTGGCCGTAATGGATGCCCACGAGAATCGGATCAGCGGATGCTTCCGAAATGAAACCGAAAAGAAGGAAGAAGATGATGAGCCGCATGGAAAAACCAAAATTATGTAGGCATTGAGTGCAGGAATCAGTTTTCCGCGAGAATTTTCAACATGGCGGTGGCAGTTCTTTCTGATGCGCCCGCACCACCCAACTGGTTGTGAAGGTTATCATAGTCGGAGGTCATTTCCTTGCGTCGCTCAGGACTCTGAAGCAATGCCCTCAATTCTGATGTAATATTTTTTTTGGTGAGTTCATTTTGAATAAGCTCTTTCACAGCGGGTTTGTCCAAAATCAAATTCACGAGTGATATGTATTTGATCTTAATGAGTCGTTTGGCAATCTGATACGATGCCTGACTTCCTTTATAACAAACCACTTGTGGCAACCTGAAAAGTCCGGCCTCGAGTGTTGCCGTGCCACTTGTGATCAGACCTGCTTCAGCATTGAGAAGAAGGTCATAGGTTCTCCCAAAAATTAATTTTACGTCAGCGGTCTGTAAAAATTGATCATAGAATGACGCATCTTGTCCCGGAGCTCCGGCCACTACGAATTGATGATCCGGAAATTCGTTTTTTACCGACAACATCAATGGAAGCATGGTAGAGATTTCTTGTTTTCTGCTGCCGGGGAGAAGCGCTATGACCGGCTTTTGAAGCAAATTGTTTTCTTCGACAAATTTCAAAACGTTTTTTTGTCGAGATGAAATGACGTCGAGCAAAGGATGTCCGACGAAGGTCACCTCCATATCATACTTTTTATAAAATTCTTTTTCAAATGGAAGTACGACAAACATCTTGTCGATGTCGCGCTTGATCTGATGAACTCTGTTTTCTTTCCATGCCCAAATCTGGGGTGAGATATAGTAGAAAACTTTAATGCCATTTTTAGCGGCCCACGTCGCAATGTGCAGATTGAAGCCAGGATAGTCAATGAGGATCACTGCATCAGGTGCACATGATTCAATGTCTTTTTTGCAAAAAGTAAGGTTCTTGAAAATTGTTCTGATGTTGAGTATCACTTCTAGAAATCCCATGAACGCGAGATCACGATAGTGCTTCACCAGTTTTGCACCTTGTTGTTCCATCAAATCGCCGCCCCAACAACGAAATTCTACATCCTGTTTTTGCGCACGTATGGCACGAATGAGATTTGATCCGTGCAAGTCGCCTGATGCTTCGCCTGCTATAATGTAGAGCTTCACTGGCTGATTTGAATAGGGGTAAATGTATTGGTGAAGGGCGCTTAATAGAGCAAAACGACTGCGAGAACAGATACGACAAGAACCGCCAGAAGTCCTTTGCAAAATTCCTGATAGTCCTTTCTGATGAAGATGAAGAAAAGAACAACATCAACCAACATTGAAAATGTAACTATGCGACTTTGAAAATCTGTTACGCGTAAAAAGACGTCATAAACGAATGAAGTGAATGTCATGTCATTCTTCAAACCGAAACCGATACCGAATATTGCGAATCCCAACAATGCTCCAAGAATGCCGGCTATGACACCAACCCAAATTTTATTGATCGAAGCTTTGTTCATAGATTCCAGTTTTGAAGATGTTCCATTGCGCGGTATGCGGTAAGGTCGTAGTGAACGGGAACGACAGAAACAAAATTGTTTTGGAGCGCAAGTTCGTCTGTTCCCTCTCCATCATCGGTGTGTCTGAATTCACCGGTTAGCCAGTAGTATTCTTTTCCTGATGGATCTTTTCTCACATCGAAATCATCTTCCCAGAATGCTTTTGCCTGACGGCAAATTCGTATACCGTTCATAGTTGAGTAAAGTCCTTTGGGAATGTTGACATTCAAGCATACGCCTTCCGGAATTCCTTTTTCGAGGGCGTTGCCAGCAATCAATTTCGCCACTTGCATGGCAGCATCGAAATCGGCATCTGCGCTGTGATCGAGCAATGAAAAGCCAATGGATGGAATACTCTCTACCGCGCCTTCCATAGCTGCGGACATCGTTCCGCTATAGATCACATTGATGGATGAATTGGAACCATGATTCACTCCCGAAACAACGAGATCGGGTTTGCGGTGCGTCACTTTATAGATGGCCAACTTCACGCAATCTACAGGTGTTCCGCTGCAGGAATAGGCAGCCATCACAGGCAGGTCATACTTCACTTTGTTCAATCGCAAAAGATCGTTGATCGTCACAGCGTGTCCCATGCCTGATTGCGGTTTGTCAGGGGCTACAACAACCACATCTCCCAGATCCATCATGGCTTCTGTCAGTGATAATATCCCTTTGGCGAAAATGCCATCATCATTGGTCACCAGAATCAGTGGCCTTTTTTTCTCAGTGCTCATTGGGGCAAACTTATGGCAAGCATCAGCGATTTCTGCGAACATTAAATTCATTTGCAACGGTGCTATGGTGGATTTCCTGTATGGCTTTTATTTAATGCTCACGGAAGAAATGTCGGGGTGAAGCAGGTTGATTTTTTGTGAACGCTATTGCAATGGATTGCCCATCTTTGCGGCCAAAGCAAAGAAGTATGAA
>JAYTMF010000322.1:0-1027 GCA_043728755.1 Flavobacteriales bacterium | reverse complement strand
CCAAAAGGTTGTTGACCGACAACCGCACCCGTCGGTTTATCATTGATGTAAAAATTACCCGCCGCGTTTCGGAGTTTATCAAAAGCCACATTAATCGCCGTCCGTTCTCGGGCGAAAATCGAACCCGTCAAGGCATAAGGCGAGGTTTTGTCCACCAAATCAAGCGTTTTTTCAAAATCTTTATCCGCATAGACGTAAATCGTCAAAACGGGTCCAAAAATCTCCTCGCAAAGCGTCCGATACTGAGGGGCCTCCGTGACGATAACCGTCGGCTCAATAAAGTACCCTACGGACTTGTCGTAGCCGCCGCCGACGATAATTTCAGCATCATCCGACGCTTTTGCAAAATCAATGTACGAGGCGATTTTATCAAACGCCCGTTCGTCAATCACGGCGTTGACGAAGTTCGTAAAATTCTCCGTTGTCCCCATTTTGAAGGTTTTTACGTCTTCAACCAAGTATTTTTTTACATCTTTCCACAACGATTTAGGAATATACGCCCGACTTGCTGCCGAACATTTTTGTCCTTGAAACTCAAAAGCACCGCGACTCAAACCCGTCGCAACCGCCTTTGCATCCGCCGAAGGATGCGCCACAACGAAGTCTTTACCGCCCGTTTCACCAACGATTCTTGGGTAAGATGTGTAGTTTGAAATATTGTTGCCAATTGTTTTCCAAATGTGTTGAAAAACGCCCGTGCTGCCCGTAAAATGCAATCCTGCGAAGGCTTAATGCGCAAAAACGACGTCGCCAATCATCGGTCCGTCGCCGTAAATGAGGTTGATAACGCCATCGGGCAGACCCGCTTCTTCAAAAATATCCATAATCACCGCCGCCGAATAAATTTGGCTATCGGCTGGTTTCCAAACGATTACGTTGCCCAACATCGCGGGTGCGGCGGCGAGATTGCCCGCAATTGCCGTGAAATTGAACGGCGTCAAAGCAAACACAAATCCTTCAAGCGGACGATGCTCCATGCGGTTCCAAATACCTGCCGAACTGACGGGTTGCTCATTGTAAATTTGCG
>JAYTMF010000321.1:0-6670 GCA_043728755.1 Flavobacteriales bacterium | reverse complement strand
AAAGATCAAATCTTCACCAATAAATGAAGGCGTGATGGGAAAACCGGAGGCTCCAAGACAAGCCACAAAAAAAAGAAATGCAAGATTCGGATGAATTTGAGATATCCCATGGAATCGAGCGAGATCGATGTCATTACCACGCAACTTCAAAGCGCGTAGCGTAAAATATCCAACCAATCCAAATGCAAGAATGCCACACAGATATAACACATTATGCCTCATGTTGTATTGTTCGTTGAATGATATTGCGATAGCGATGCAGCAGTGATTCATGATGATCAATATCCATGCGACCATTACGTTTTTCCTTTCCGTGAAAGATTTTAATACAAGCACCAAGCCGACGAATGCAAAAACGTACGGCAAATAATGAATCATATCCTCTGAAAGAATTTGACCACTCAGGAGCAATACCACACCTACACTTACGAACGTGAAGAAGAAAATGAGTGCGCGCTTCACCGTGAGAAAATCAAGCTTCTTGCCTGCCACTTTTAGTGGATTCCATAAATAGCGATACATAAAAGTATCGAGATTCCACTCCTTCAAACTAAGCATATAAAAAGAATATGCGAGACGCTTTGGCAATACATCCTCGATCATCGCCGGTTTTTGTGGTGAACTATAAAACTGCTCGCGAATGAGGTAGCTGACAACGGAAGGAGAAACAAGTAGTTGATACGTGCGCAAGAAAGCATTTCCGGCGAAATGCAGCAGTGCAAGGTCTGTCCATCCCAAAGACATCTCAATAAAGATCAAACCAATTTGCGCTGCAGAAGCATACGCAATCTGACTTTTCACGGAAGACTGCACACGTGCGATTCCAGTTGTTACAATGGTGGTAGTCAATCCCAACAAACCAATTAAGATGCGTACGGAAAATTGATACTCCCAAAAAGGATAAGTGCGCAACAGAAGAAACACGCCAAGGTGAACAGAGAGCGAACCGTAGAAAATCGCACTGGATGGAGTTGGACCTTCCATAGCTCTGGGCAACCATGTGGAGAATGGCAACTGAGCAGATTTCGCTGCCGCTGTCAATAATATCATCAAAGAAAGTATCACTCCGGTTAAAGAATGACCTTGAAGATGCTCGTGCACCAACTCGTAATTACTCAGATTAAAGAAGGTGATATTCTCATGCCACAAGTGGTGACTCAACCACATTGCAAGGATAATTCCCACGTCACCTATTCGATAAATTGAAAACACCTTGACGGCATTTTTCACCGGTAAATATCTGTCGCGATAAAACGCTATCAAGAGAAAAGAAGATATACCAAGAATTTCCCACCCGATAAAAAGTGTTTCAAGATTGCCCGAAAGAATCGTGATGTTGTAACCGACATAGAAGAATAAAATCGAATTGAAAAAACGCTTGTAACCTTCCTCACGGTGCAAATAATAGCGACTATAAATAGTAACGAGCGTGGTCAGAAAAGCCCCAACCATCAAATACACTACAGTGATTTTGTCGAAACAAAAATCAATGAAGAATTCGTAGTCACCGGATTTGAAAAGCACCAGATTCTTGACATTCAAAGAGACATTGCCGTTGAAAAACCAAAAGCCCACGAAGAATAGCAGGACGAAAAGATGACTCACAACGGTGAACAATGAAATGCGCGAAATGGCAATTTCAGCTTTATCACTTACGAGCAAACAGATGATGAAACCTAGCAGTGGAATCAAAACAAATATGGGAAGAAATTGTGCGGTATTCATGTGCTTATGAAATTGTATATACAGGTAAATTTTCCATCTGTGTTTCAATGATGCGCTCCAGATCGTCGGTGTATCTTATTTCAGAAATGGCTTTATAGGGAACGAATTCTTCATTTCTAAAAACCGAAAGTTCATGCGTCCTTGGATTCACCACCACGAGATTCACCCATTCATTTTTGAACCACTCATAGGTTGCATCCTTATTCCTAATGGACTGATCCACGATCTCCGTAAAATGTTCTACGATAACAAGCAAGCGAACGGGGTCGTGTACTTCAATCATTTGACTTGGCAAACCCGGTCTCAAATCGCCATCGATACCATTGGCTACACCAAAGAGTCCCATGACATTGTGTGGGAGTTTTGTTCCGGCGCCCAACTTTTGATTGTCAACGCGGGAGAAAAAATACTCGAGGTTGATTCCACCGCAAACAGGTGCTACCGCATTCAAAATATTCAACAAGTATTTTCCATCCGGGTCAACTTCATGATCGTAAGAATTCATGAAAGCTCTTCTATCGAGAAAAAGATGTTCTGTCAAATTCCTTCTTCCGACTACACAAAGTGCATTTGTTGCGTGATTCAATTCAGGACGCGGTTCAAACAGAGAGACCGAACGTTTGCGTACTTGCTTATGGACTTCTTTCAGATTACTCGCCGTTTTCACATATTGAAATCTTCTTGAGCGCTCCTTGGCATTTTTATCTAAAGCTTCGTCAAAAACCTTTTCATTCACCCGATGCATTTTGGCCAATTTATCCGTAAGAGTGTCTTCATCAAAAAACTCGATGTCATCTCTTGTTGTATCATGTAGTCCTCCAATAAATTGTGTAGTGACTGGAATATGAATTTCGCGCGCTTCAAGCAGTTCGCGAACCTTGCTATGATTCGCCATGAAACAAAAGACGCGGGCATTTACTGAACCTGCTCGTCCTGAACACGCACCACAATCATAAGCGGCATAATGTGGATTATTCACGCTTGATGAACCGTGTCCAACTACATAAACAATCAGCGCAAAATCTTTCACAAGTCCAATACTTTTGAGAACGCCTTCCACACGATCGGCCATTTCCAACACGGTGAAACCTACCTGAAGCTCCTCTTCAAGTTGCTCGGGATGCGTTGCTTCTATGGTAAGTTTTGCAGACTTATCCATATGACGAAACGAAGAAGTGGATGCGGGGCCAATGGTAGGTCTGAAGATGTTGAGAAACAATTTGAATGCTGACCAGAAACCAAGCGTTTGCGAAATGAGCCAGCCACCATGAAAAGACTGAGCATGCTTATTAAAATAAGGATCCTTTTTTCTCCTAATACTGACACCAATTTCTTTGATGAGATGTTTAGGAGTAACGGGTGCAGGACACAGTTTTGTCAAATGCTTTCCGTCTTGTGGTTGAAAGAAAAATGCTACACCGAAGAATCCGGGAGTACCAAAAGTATCACAGTTAGCATCAATTGCTTCGATGTATCTCCTAAAAGAACATTCTCTATCATCAATGCAAAACACCGCTTGAAATGAAGTCGGCACTTTGGTCGACTTTCTGTTTTTTTGAGAAACAATTCCCGCGAGAACCTGATCATAATAACTCCATTCATAAGCGTCCTGCCACATTGAAATCACATCGCTGTATTCCGTTGGGGGCACCGTTGCAAAAAGATCGGCCGGTTTCTCCTCGAGGCATTCAGACAATGGTTTCCAATCATCACCTACGTGATCATACAACACATCAATCTCCAGAAGTAATTCGAAAAGTATGATGTCATGAAGGGTGATTTTTCTTCTTGCCAGAAGTGTTGAAGGCTGATCTTCGATGGCGGAAACCATGCCCGACCAACCCTGATGTGCGAACTGCTGATCGAATAAATATTGTTTGTAGCAACCTTCATCTCCAACCAAAATCCGAAGCAACTGATCCAATTCCACACGACCCTTCGTCAACAATTTCGAAACCATCTTTGTACGAAAGAAGCTGGTATAACTCACCTCTTCCATTTCGCGAATTGCATTGAGAAAGCCTTTGTTTGCAATAGGGAAATTCCATATTGCAATGCCTTGATCGAGATAGCTACATAAAATTCTGAAGAGCGTTGGATGAACCATTGAGTCCATATCTATTTTGTAGACGCGCTTCCAGTTGGATCGCAAACTACCGATTCGCGGCAATGGCTCTGCTTCGAATTGTCCACGAAGCAATTGAGCGATCCAATGAACGCTATCCTTTTTGCCCTTGGCATTGACGATACATTTCTCAAGAATCTCCATGGAGATTCTACCGGAGTGAAAAGCTTCGCGATATTCCACCAATGTAAGAGAAACTTTATATCCAAATTTTGCAGAAGCATGTCGGATCGCTTCATGAAATTTCTTATCCTGAAATGCATGAAGCGTGTTATGATGGATAAAATCTTTAAGAGGAGCTTGTGCCGGCAAATAATGCTTGAGTTCATGCAGCACTGCCGCTTCATCAAAAAGTCTATCAGAAGAAGCCATATGAGCAGACTCTAGGGAAGGAAGGAATGAAATATTGGTTGTCATTTCCATTCTGAATAATAATATTGACTTGTGTGATTGAATTACGGTTCGTGAAAAACCGGAGTATTCCACCGCGATGCAAAAGAGCAAAGCGCGCGGAAATAAGTACCTGAGGTACTACGACAGAATGCGAAGTTGCATTCGGTCAAAAGACATCACAATCTGAAATTTCCAAAAAGCAAGAATCGCTTTTCGGATGGATAAGAGTTTAATCGAAAATAACTATAAGCTGCTTGCAGGCAGGAGGACTCTATATTGCCAATAGAAAATGAATCGAAGAAAAGATGATACGTATCACTGCCTTGATCTTTGCTTTCTGTTTTTGTCTCACTTTCATCCGTAAAGCAAAGTTCGCTGTGAAAGTCGCTACCTTCCTTCGTTGAATGTACACTCGCCTTTACTTTACAAATACCGCCCAGATCAGCGCCTATGAATGACATTGTGAACTTGGCCAGCAAGACAAAGACAAGCGCAAATATTTTTATCGAATTCAACATTTTGATCGGGTCGGCAAATATTTCAAGATTGCTTCGCTTGTTTCGATATGAATAACAGGACATTAACAAGGTTGTGATTTTCCAAAAAAAAACCATGGCTACTTACGCGGCCACGGCTCAATTAGTTGGATATGGATCGAAAGCCTTGTTAAAGAATAATCAGGCTTGCAATAGATTTTGATTTTCATCGGGAGGAATACTCTTCTCCTTCTTTCTTCCGCGGAACCATCTCCAGAATGCGGCACCACCACCAATGATGGCGAGCAAAATCAATTTTCCGAATTTCGCGATCACTGCGAACAAACCCACTTTGGCCAGCACCTTGCCAGCAATCAGTCCGCCGATGGTATAAGCGGCAACTTTATCAACACTAGAATCAAAATCTCCGTATTGATAGCCTTTGTCAAACTTCATACTTCCAAGGATAGCAGGAATATTTGACTTGACAATATCCACTTGATCCATACTACCGATGGCATTCATTACCATCACGCCATCCTTTCCTAAAATGCGGACGTTATAGTTGAGCGTATTGAAACCCATGTCTTGAAAAACCAGGTTTTTGGCCCAGTGCAGCACCTTGTTTCCAGAGTCATAAAAAGGAGGCGAAGCCCATCCAACGAGTTCAACAGTGGGAAATCCATCCTTTGCCCGCATTTTATTTTCTTCTTCAAGATCCTTCTGCATGATTGTGAGCAATTCGTCGTAATCCGTATCCTTCGCATCATCATCCTTCACGTAACCCATATCGTCCCATGTGACTTCGAAAGCCCAGGAACCTTCCTGCAAAACGCCTCCATCATCCGGCACGAGCATTCCTTTGCTGTCGGAAGGTGGATTGCCCCACAGCTCTTCCATCACTTTTTTAGCTTGAATCGGATCGAGGTATCCGAATCCTTCGGGGACAGACAGTGAAGCGTGACAGCCGGGCAATTGGATATTGCCCTTTTGATACTGCAAGGAATTTTCGATACTGTCAATTTGCAATTGCATAGCGAACATCAACGAGTCCGACATATCCTCGATGGATTCATCTTCAAGTTGAGCCAGAGAAATTTGTGCTGGCAACAGCAAAGCCAGCACAAATGAGCGGTAGAACATTTTCATATTTGATTTGGTTTAGCAATGATTTTTAAGAAGCAGGTAAGACTTGCGCCGAGCACTCGCCAAAGCCAACCCTGACACCATCCTTTTCAGCATGACCACGTATGGTGACAGTGTCGCCATCGTGAATAAAAGAGCGCGTAGCACCGTCAATTAAAGTGATGGGTTTTGTTCCCTTCCAGGCAATTTCCAACATGCTGCCAAACGATCCCTCTTCGGGTCCACTGATGGTGCCACTGGCAAGTAAATCGCCGCAACGCATGTTGCAACCGTTTACTGTGTGATGCGCCAGTTGCTGTTCCATGTTCCAGTACAAGTATTTGTAATTGCTACGCGAGACGATGGTTTCCTGTTTGCCTTCCGGTTGAATGGCGACTTGAAGATGGATGTCGATATTTTTTTGACCCTCGTATTTTAAGTAAGGAAGCACCTCGGGCGATTGAACAGGACCTGGGACGCGAAACGGCTCGAGCGCATCGAGTGTCACCAGCCATGGAGACACAGAAGATGCAAAATTTTTCGCGAGGAAAGGTCCGAGAGGGACATATTCCCAACGCTGTATATCGCGTGCACTCCAATCGTTGAAGAGCAGCATTCCAAAAATGTATTCATCTGCCTCGGCAGTGGTGATACTTTCACCAAGAGGCTTTCCCTCAAAAGTGACAAATCCCATTTCGAGTTCGAAGTCCAGTTGTTTAGTAGGACCGAACACCGGCAATGTTTCATCGCTGGTATTGGTTTGTCCCTTCGGGCGGCGAATAGGAACACCGCTGTTGGTGATGCTAGAAACACGACCGTGATAACC
>JAYTMF010000320.1:0-1560 GCA_043728755.1 Flavobacteriales bacterium | reverse complement strand
TTTTCTTGTTTTGGAACCAGAAAGATCAAAATCAATCCCAATACAAAAAACGTGATCAATGCAAGTATAGAAGCTCTCATGCTTCCAAAAGCGCCTTCAATGAATCCAAAGGATAACAAGCCAATGATCAGACCCACTTTTTCAGTGACATCATAAAAACTAAAATAGGAAGCAGTGTCTTCTGTCACAGGCAAGAATTTGGAATACGTACTTCGCGCAAGTGCTTGTGTGCCGCCCATGATAAATCCAATGCTTCCTGCTGCGATATAGAATTCAACCGGCGTATGAACAACGAAATAGGCGAAGAGACAAACAATCGCCCAGATGCAAAGTGCAATTTTCAAGGTGTTGAGGTTTCCAAATTTTCTGCTGCAGAAAGAAAATGTAATCGCCCCCGGGATTGCAATCAATTGTACCAATAACACGGCAACGATCAATTGTCCATCAGCAAGACCAACAACTGTTGCACCGGTGTCATCCACACTTGTCACTTCCTTCGTACCAAAGAGAGATGCCATTTGCATAATGGTTTGCACGCCCATGGAGAAGACGAAAAAAGTAAGGAGGTAACTTTTAAGTCGTGTGGTTTTTTGCAGTTCACGCCAAACACCCCTCAACTCTCTGAATCCTTTTCCAATTATTGCGGCATCAAAGCGCGTATCCTTTTTCTTCTCCTGCAAATGATAGAAGGTATAATGCGCAAAACCAATCCACCAAATACCTACCATGACAAAACACCAACGTACAGAAATATCCATTACCTGAATCATAACAAGATTGATCAAGAGCAGAATGATGCTCCCAGTATAGCCGAATGAAAATCCTTTAGCGCTAAGTCTATCCTGCTCCTCAGGCGGAGCGAGTTCCGGCAAAAAGGAATTTGAAAACGCATAACTGCACCAGAAACCCACACACGCGAGAACAATGCTCAACATACTCCTTTCCAGATGATGAACATCAAAAAAGTACAATGAAGCACACGACAAAGCACCGAGATAGCAAAACATGCGCATGAAGAATTTCTTTCTCCCGAGATAATCGGCAATACCAGCGAGGGTAGGACTCAACACACAAACGATGGCCATACCAAATGCTAGCGCATAAGACAGCACTTCGGTATTCTTGAACACGTGACCAAAAAACAAAACAGAATCCCCCGCTGCGCCATCTTCATCTCCTTTGGTGACAGCACTATAGAAAATCGGAAATATGGCAGTGCCAATGACAAGATTGTACGTGGAGTTAGCCCAATCATACATGGCCCATGCATTCTGAATTTTTTTGGTGGTATTCATGCGATAAACATAATACAAGAGTGACTTCAACTGATAATCGGCTGACATAGATGAAAAATGCATTTCACCGAATACTTTCGCGTCAAAATCTACTGTTGATTGGAAAAACATTTTGACATCGTCATCATCGGAGGCGGAATAGTTGGCGCGGCAAGTATGTATAAGCTGCAGACCGCTTTTCCCGACCTAAAAATTCTCTTACTTGAAAAAGAAAAAGGACTCGCTGATCATCAAACCGGAAACAACAGTGGTGTAATCCATTCCG
>JAYTMF010000319.1:0-9292 GCA_043728755.1 Flavobacteriales bacterium | reverse complement strand
TAAGATCATCGGTGTTTATCGTTGATGTCACATTACCGTTGAATGTTTTGATTAATGATCCGAAGCTATCGTAAATAGCGCAGTTTGTATGTCGGTTTTGATTCAATCGAATGGTAATTTGATTATTGGCAGGATTGGGATAAACATGAATGTTTTCATCAACGAAAGCAGATTCCAGAAGTCCTATGCAGGACTCAACATTGATCACAGATTGTGCAATATTGGTGCAGCCATTCTGATCTATATAGGAGTAAATAATGTTTTGTGGTCCTGTGCCTGATGCTGAAGGCGTAAATACATTTCCAACAACGCCATCTCCCTCGAAAACGCCTCCTGACGGTTCTCCCTGCAATACAATTGAAGGATCGAATACACACATGGTGTCCTCTGCGTTGAAGATCAAGGTTGGATAATACATCACAGTTACCGAAATGGATTGTGAGCTATTGTAGCAGCCGGTTGAATCGAGATAGGTATAAAATATATCATGTGTTCCTCCCCCGGCAGTAAATGGATTAAAATAGCCATGAACTTCCGTCCCCGGACCTTCGAATACGCCACCTTCCGGTAAGGCAATTATTGGAACAGGTGCATTTGAAACGCACATGATGTTCATTGGAATGGCCATCGTCACTTCTGGCAGTTCGTGGATAATAATTTCTATAGGTTCACTCGCTCCTCGGCATCCATTTTCTCCATATCCCAGAGCAAAATATACACCTGCGGTATCGGTAAATAATTCTGCACCTTCAACATCTGTATTCCATTGAAGTGAGTCACTTCCCGATGCTGTTAGCAATGCCATTCCTTCTCCACAAAACGTTGTAGGTCCATCACTCGAGATAAGAATTTCCGGCACCGGCATTGATTCTATATTCATTTTGATTGACATGCCGTAGCAGCCTTCCACATTGTGTCCAATGACATAAGCCAGCATCGTGGTGTCAAAACTCGTTATCATGGTTGTATCTGAATTGATCCACTCATAATGTAAGGCCCCGCATGCTATCAATGCCGCACTTTGGCCTTCGCAGAACAACGTGTCATCGGCTGTATGAATACTTACATTCGGATTGCCGCAATCACTCAACTTTACAATGTAGCCTTCACAAGATCCATTGTATGCAGTCCCTTGTAGAATCATGTCCATGTCTGGTGAGTAGGTATGTCCTGTCAAATAGATTTTACCCATACGGTCTGAGGTCATGTGACTTCCATAATCGTCTTGTGTTCCGCCAGTATAGGATGACCATAGCCTGTCGCCATTGGTATTCCATTTTGAAATGAAGCCGTCGAATCCGCCTCGATTATCAAATTGAAAGGGTTCAATGTGTGGAATGTTGGTTGAGCTTGTGTGCCCTGAAACATATATGTTTCCGAATACATCAATATGAAGGTCGGTTGGGATTTCCTGACCTGTGCCACCAAAATACCGGCCCCAATTGAAAGTTCCTGAGGGCGAGTAAGAAATGATGAACACGTTTTGATCTCCCAAAGTAGTTGTGTTGTCGGAATCGAATTGTGGCATTTGACCGGAAAGTGTAAAGCCGGTAATTACGATATTTCCTGTGGCTTCAACATCCAATGATTCAATCATATCGTATTCTGATCCGCCGGCATAGTTGGCCCAGGCTAGCGATCCAGTGTCATCAATGGAGGCAATGAATCCATCTGAGTTGCCGCCGGCAGGTAGTGTACTTATCGCACTGATCAACGGAATTGAACTGCCAAATCCACAGAAGATAATATTTCCTTCGTGATCGCAGCTGATACTCCTGATTTCATCCTCACCTGCACCTCCTATATAGGTGTACCAGATTAGATCTCCATTATCACTCAGTTTACAAATGAAACCATCGCCAGGGCCACCTCCATAATTGTCTTGTATTGAAGGTGAATAAGCAGTTGACAACGATGACGTTTTGCCGCCAATAATGACTTCATTTCCAGATCCGGTGTGAAGACTATTTATGCTCTCTGTGCCGGTGCCTCCAACATATCGCGACCATAATGGCGCTCCATCTGTCGTAATGGACATAACAAAGGCGTCGTTAAGTCCACCACCATAGGTCGATGGAGTATTGTTCTCATCGAAAGCCGTAGTAGATGTTGTGTTACCCGCAACTATTATATTGCCATCCGGTGTCATCGCAATAGATGTTCCGTAGTCATTACCATCACCACCCAGCAGTAGGGACCATATAATTTCACCTTCATAATTGAGCTTATTCACATATGCATCATACAGGCCTCCGTTATATGTGTTTAGAAGTGGCCATGTTGTTTGGCTGTCGGCACCAATAAAACCGGTGACATAAAAGTTGCCGGTGAGGTCAGCAACAATGTCTTGAGATTTGTCAAAACCTGACGATCCTGTATACGATGACCACATGAGTTGGTGATTTTCCATTGGAGGTTGATCTTGGGAATATGCCCTTGATACTGCGAAAATCGCAAGGATAAAGGCAATGATCACAGTGCAACGGTGCTTCAATAAATTGGACGCAAGTGCTTTCATTATGTTATGGAATTATAGGGTGTTCGAACCACTGTATGTCTTCACACACAATAGATTGTTACACTTATACCTAATGATTCAATTATGGTTACTGAAAACGCGAATAATAATGCAAGGGAGCACAATCGTTCATTTGGATTGAACCGAAAATCGTTGTTAAATGAGTTGCGAAATCGCACGGGCAGACATGTTGTTTTATAGAGACATAGGCCGATTATATCATACCCCTCGATTTCAATTCCAGATATTTGTTCACGGTACGCATTGAAAGATCTTCCGGTTTACACAATATCGTTTGTATGCCATGCTTGCGAAGTTTGGCTGCAAGTTGTTTTTTATCGTTCAGTAATTTTTGTGCGATGGTTTGTGCATATATGTCACTTACAAATTCCGGTTTTTTCGTACTGAACTTCACCAATTCAGTATTTTCAAAGATCAGCACCACCAACAAATGCAGATGATTTATTTTTTTTAAAACAGGTAGGGCTCTCTCCATCGCATATGAACTTTCGAAATTGAGATAGATGAATAACAAACTTCTAACACGGATTACATTTTTTATAGCTCTGTAGAGAAGTTCATAATTCGCCTCAACTGTCATAGCTTGTTCATGATAAAGTGCACTCAGTATTTTTTTTAATTGCAACGTTGAGCTATCTGCGGGAATTGCACTGCCTATTCGGTGAGAAAATGTAACAAGACCTGTCTTGTCGAATTTTTTTAATGCAATATTGGAAATAACCAAACTTGTGTTGATGGCATAGTCGAGCAAACTCAGTCCATTGAATGGCATGTGCATCGATCTGCTCTTATCAATAATGCTATATACCTGTTGGGAGCGCTCATCCTCATATTGATTGACCATCAGGTGATTCCTTCGCCCCGTTGCTTTCCAATTTATGCTCCGCAGATCGTCTCCCAGCGCATACTGCCTGATTTTTTCAAATTCATAGCTATGCCCAAGTCGCCGGACTTTTTTTATGCCTTCGAAATTGCTGATTCTGGCGAAGGCCAGTAATTCATACTTTTTCATTTGAATGATACTTGGATAGACAGGCACCATCATTTTGTTTGCAAGAATGACTCGGCGCGACATAAATCCAATTAAACTCGATGCTATTGCGTTCACTACACCGAAATGATATTCTCCTCGGGAATGCGGTCGGAGTGTGTAAGTGAAAGATTTTTTTTCCTGTGGCAAAAGATTTAATGAAATACTGAAATCTCTCTGCTGAAATTGAAATGGAATCTCATCGTAAAGTATAAGATGAAGATGTATCGAACTATCGTTGTGAATTTGCAAATGAACAAGATTGTCATCGCCAAGTGATAAGAGTTTTGTAGTCTTTCTGGTTGCACGCAGTTTATGTGATTGTGTCAGAAGCAAAATGCATTCAACAATGCATAAAATGCTCAAAGTGAGCAATGAAACATTAGCGATGGCTTCAAAAAAAGTATAGGCAAATCCTAATGCATAAAAAAGAATTATGCAACCAATAACAATGAAGAATTTTTGATTGAGATGAAAACTCTTCAATATGGATATGTTATCTGATTTGTCCAATGGTTATTGTCTTACCGCGGTACTTCAACTTTAGAAAGGATATCATTTATAATTTCTTCGATGGTATGGCCTTCCATTTCTCGTTCATGACTTAATACGATCCTGTGATTAAGTACCGCGGGTGCCACTGCTTTAATATCATCTGGAGTAACAAAATCGCGACCTTGCATTGCAGCGAAGGCCTTTGCAGTTCTCACCATTGCAAGAGATGCGCGAGGTGAAGCGCCAAGAAACAGATCTCCGTTATTGCGGGTGTTGTGCACTATTGCTGCTATGTAATTCAAGAGTTCCTTCCGTATGAATACTCTTTGTATCAGGTTCTTGAATGTCTGAATTTGACCAGGCGTTATCACTTTTGAAACGCTTGCAATTTGCTTTTGATCGAAATCAGAATGAAATCGGGCAATTATTTGTTCTTCTTCTTCAAGGCTGGGGTAGTTTATTTTAATCCTGAACATGAATCTGTCCAGTTGAGCTTCAGGAAGTGAATAAGTTCCTTCTTGTTCCACTGGATTTTGAGTGGCAATAACAAAGAAGGGAAATTGCATTGGATAGGTTACACCATCATAGGTAATTTGCTTTTCTTCCATCACCTCCATTAAGGCGGCTTGCGTTTTTGCCGGTGATCGGTTGATCTCATCAATCAGTATGAGGTTCGAAAAAATTGGCCCCTTTCTGAAATAAAAATTGGATTCCTGCATGTTGAATACAGATGTACCCGTAACATCAGTTGGCATTAAATCGGGTGTGAATTGAATCCTGCTGAATCCTGAATCAATGGTTTGCGCGAGAAGTTTAGCGATCAGTGTTTTTGCAATTCCCGGAAATCCTTCCAGCAAAACATGTCCACCGCAGAAAATACCTGCGAGCATGAACTCTAACGTCCTTTTTTGACCAATAATGACTTTGCCTATTTCATCCTGAATGGCCTGTACTGCCATAAATACGGGTGTTACATCGATTCGCTCTGAATCATTTGGATCCATCCATTCGGTGTGAGAACTGCTTAGCAACTCCTCACTCTGCAACTTAGCGTGTTCACTTGGAAATTCCGGGGTGGTCTCGTTTTCTTGGGGTATTGTCGTCATGTATGTATTCTATTATTTACACGTTTTGTAAAAGGCTTCTAATTGTTTATGGAATTGCACCATTTCTGATGTGCCAACTATAACGATGGATGAAAGGTATTTGTGACCTTCAAATATTGATTTTGTTATTGCGAATGAAACGCCACTTCGCTGGCTGATTTCTGTATATAATATTTCATTTTCATCTCTCATATGTGTTGGCAATCTGATGTTGAACCGATCCCTGACAAAGGCTTTATACAACTCCATTTTCATTAGTATCAATTTCTTGTGATCTTTTTGTTTCAGAAACATGCGTGATAACACTTCTGCATATTCTATAGATGTATTCTCCGGGTGGGATACGGATTTAATTACACGCTGTTTGCGTTTTGCGCCAAAGACCAGATAAAGTATTGTCGTGAAAATCAATAGATACCACGCTTTTTGAAGGGCAGGTTCTGAGAGAATAAACTCAAGCGGTCCTTCTTGCGGTTTGTTGTGTGAAAACGCCGAATTTTGATTCGATGTCAGGTGATGGTAGTCGCGGTTTTCCTCATCCCAATAAATGCTGCCATCACCCATAAAGGCCAGTGAAGAACGGCAGTAAGCCATTGCAGTGTCTTCGAGCATATATAGATTGGTGAAGACTATGGGTGAACTATGAAAATAGATTTCTCCGGAGCCATATTTCATGCCGATAAAATTCACATAGTTTTCATCAAAACTTCCATATATATCGAAAGGGCGGTTGTCAAACGTTAGGAGGGCATCACTGAAGTAGGACCATTGATTTAGGATAGGTTCAAAATTGTATTGATAGGAAATTGCACTGGGATGCACGTTGTTGTCGTTGGTTGCCAAATGAAGCGTAATGCTTGTATCCATCACTGAATACATTCGTTGATCAGGAAATACAACTGGACTCATTTCAGCATACTCATTCGTATCTTCTAATTCTTCGTTGCCTTCCAGATCTAAATCGTCTTCATAAATCACTTTGGATAACGTGTCAAGTAATCTATGATCATGATTTGCGCAAATTATTATGGCGTTATTACCATTTGAAACGAAATGGAGTAGTGCGGCTATGTCGGAACTATCCGCATAATAATTATTGCCAATGAATACATAGCTATCTTTTTTATCGCTTGGCTGTATGGGAAGATTTTTATGTGTGCTGTCTTTTATCAGCACGAAGGGTTGTCCTTTCCTTACATTCTGTAACAGATCGAATAGGATTTTGGTGCCATACGGATTCGAATCTTCCGGATGATAGGAAAGTTTCCAATTTGTTTTGTTCTGATTTAAACTTAGAACAACTATAATCGCTGACAATGTCAGAAACAATGAAGCTATAATAAATATTTGTGTTCTATTTCGATTCACTTTCCTGATTTATGGAAGACCTAAATTGCATAAAACTGATCTGTAATGTCTGGAATTCTTCAATTGAAATGGAATTATCACCATACCAGATCGTTTCGTATACCATTGTCAGGTGTTGAAATCCGCTATAAGCAGTGCGGTGGCGCATTTCCAAAAGGTAGTCATGGTTGGTTTTATCTTTCTTCCAGTGAATCCATGCGTTTGTGTTTAATTGGAAAATGATCGAAATGTAAAGTAATCGTATTGCCAGATTAAAATTATTTGTTGCAATAGCTTTGTGTATGAGTTCTTCCAAATCCGATTCCGGAGGTATTTCGTAATGGTTTTCCAAATGAGATACGTCAATCTGATTTCCGCTCAATTTCCTGTTTGGAATTCGGTATAGGGCAAGCCTGACAATGAGGTAGACCAAAGTAACAGTAACCATAATTATTGCAAGTATTCTTGCCATTGGCGATGTAAAGAATGCGAAAAGACGATTTGAAAAAGATTCACGCGCATTTTTCTCCGCCATTGTTAGCTCCTCTTTTTCTTCGGCCTCTTCTCCTGTATAATGGATTCCCTGCTTTGCCTTCGTCCAACTTTCGTCGCTCCACAATAATTCTCTCTTTGCTGTTTTTAAGGTAGCACTATCAGCCATTATACCATTGGCTTCTTTTTCATTCCCGTTGATTTGGCCACTAAATACAAAAGGGCTGAATGCCAACAGAAGAATGAGTGGGTATCGGAGAATTTTATGATTCTTGCTCAAGTCCATAAGCTCTCTTTTTGAATCCTATTTTATTGATTGCGTCTGTCAACGAATTGGCCTCATTTATTTCTTTAAGACTATAATAGAGTAGCGTTGTCCCAAAGAACGCAATCGAAAAGATAAATGCAGGTATTAAGAATGCGAAGAATGTGAACAAAATGGTGCCGGACTCTTCTGATAGCACAGCGTTTCGTGGAATATTTATTTGGATGAAATCGATAAGTAGACCAACGACCTCAGTGGATATGAGCAGTAGACAGATCCAGATAACCGAAATCATGCTGAGAAAAGTGACAATCATGCGCCAAAAATTTCCGCGAAGTAACCTGAGCGTTGCCATTAGGGAAGAGGCTGCATCTTGATTGCTTTCGAATGTAACATAAATCCAAAGTAGACAGAACGGAAAATAAAATGGCATGATGGTCACTGTAATAGGATGAGGAGCTAATAGGGGTAATCCTGTGATGAGCGCTATTACGAATACGTTGATTATTTTATTGGCATTGATTGATGGCCGTTTTTTCAAATGCTTCATAGATAGCCTAAATATTATGATGCCGAATGCGGCAAAAAGAGAAGTATAGAATAAATACAACAAGGGATGTTGTCGGAAATTAAGATATAAACCATAGCGATCCCATGGGTAAAGTATCCCCACGGTTGTGTATTCAGGTGAAAATTCATTTTCAAACAGCTGATGGAATTTTCCTTCTGTAATGAAACCAAAGGCTAAAGTGACCAAGACAGCAACACCAATGCTAAGATTTATAATCTCCGGGATGTTTTTGGAAAGCAAACTAAAACTTTCTGAAAATAGTTGGGCTGAGGATTTAATATTATTTGGATGAAGATGGCCGGATTTGCTTTCAGATATTACTTCGTCTTTGTGGTCTTTAATATAGCCGTTACGATGACGATATCTAGGAAACCATACAAAGTAACCTACTACGAGTAGGGCGGATAGTAGTATAATGATTGCTCTCAGGGCATCAGGCATATCCGTATAGCGCGTAGCAAATGATTCTATGATTGCGGCATAAATGAGCAACACAGTCACGCCAATCAAAATTTTAATTCCTTGCCTCGCGGATTGGAAGAGTGCCTGACCTCGAGTGAAGGTCCCCGGAAATAAGAGTCCCCGGGCGAGAGTAAAACCTGCGCAACCTGCCACAACAATCATGGAAAGTTCTAATGTGCCGTGCAGCATAATTGCAAGAAAACTTTCATTGAATAACCCGCGCTCAATAAAGAAGTAGATAAAGGCGCCAACCATGATGCCATTGAAAAATACGACGTATATCGTCCCAATTCCAAACAGAATGCCCAAGACGAAGGTGCCAAATGCGATCTTGATGTTATTCCATGCAATCTGAAAAAACATGATCATGGGCTCTTGGTTTTTGTAAACAGCCATTGGATCGCCGTTCGCTATATTGGCCTCTGTCATAGCGATATACTGATCGCCCAAAATGATTTGTGCAAATTCGGGATAGTATATGCTCGATACCATTCCTATGGACAAACCACCAATAAAAAGAAGAAAGGAATAAAGCAAGGTTCTTCGACTGTGCCACATCGCGTCTGGTAATTCCTGCAACCAGAATTTGCGCAACGCGTTTTTTTCACGGCCTCGGTTGCGGTAGATAGCTTGATATGTCAATTGGGATATACCATTCAAATAAACGCGAACAGATCTATTGGGATAGAAAGTACGTGAGTACGAAAGATCGTCTGTAGTTTCTATAAAAAGATCTGTCAGTCTTTCAGGATCTTTGTCGGAACTCTTCAAAACTTGCTCGAACTCGTTCCATTTGTCCTTATTCTGATGTATGAACTCGGTTTCCTGCATTGGAATGATTGCAACAGTATTATCTCTGTTTGCGACGAATTTAAACAAATTGTCGGTTGTAATACCGAATAGACAAGTGTAATAGTCCAATCTTTGCTTCGCCAGATTGAACTAAACACTTGTAGCCATCGGCATTTACCACTGTATGATTTCT
>JAYTMF010000318.1:0-2586 GCA_043728755.1 Flavobacteriales bacterium | reverse complement strand
TTGAGACACGGCCATAGGCCACAAAACAGCGTTTGCAAGTTTTTTTGCGAGTATCATTGTTCAACAAAGACTTTGGCCACACCAAACTTTTGGTCGCCTGACATCAAAGTAAGGGTATAAAAACCAGTTTTGAGCGAGGAAATATCCACCGTTTGTAAACCTTGCTGTGTTACCTTCTGGACGGAAACAATTTGTCCCGTTGACGTGCTAATGGTCAGTTCATACGGACCGACGCCCGCCATGGGCCCTTGAATGCTGATTCGATTGCTGGCCGGGTTTGGAAATATTTCCAACGCCGTCATTGGCACTTCGGTGATGGCCAATGTCAACGAACACGGATTGTCATTCACTGGATTCTCCCATCTCAAATCATTTCCATTGTAAAAACAAGTAAGCCAGGGGCCATAGTCTGCAATAGGGCCTAGCGCACCGTCTGCAATACCATAAACAGAACCGATCCCTTCTACCCAATATGCAGGTCCGTTGAAATCTTCGAAGTGAACGACCCTCCGCTCCGTGCCATTCACCATGACGGTTGCAATATTAGCTACGGTAATCGTTTGCTGACCGCCAATACCATAAGTCGACACCTGGTTTCCTATTTGAACATTGAAATCATAGAGTTGATGTTCCGAACCAGAATATATATAAACCTTTTGCTCAGTAGAATCTTCACGAATCAATGCTACAAGAAAATCATGCTGACCTAATGACTGACCATAGTAAACCTTTTTGTAAGTCTGCGATCCAATAACAGAATCCCCTTCCATCTCCTCATAAAAATCCGAAACAAAAAAGCCGTACATGATGCCTTTCCAGGTGTTGTCTTCACTGATCATTGGAAAATATTGTGCATGACTACAGGCGAAAAAGAAACAGAAAATAATGGTGTGCGTAACCTTTTTCATGATTATAGATTTGATCTTAAGACGAATGTCAATCCCTATTCGATGCCTGCCGCAAAAATATTTATCCCTGCTAAATTGGTAAAATTCTTCGTAGCGCTAGCTTTGACTCAATATCCATGCACATATGCTTTTAAGATCTTCACTCACTTTCGTCGCATCCATCGTTTGCATGTTTCTTGACGCACAATCAGGCAACGAAAAATTCAACTTAACAGAAGGACCTGAATACGAAGGCAAAAAATCTATTGTCGTAGGCATTGTGGGCAAAACATCAAATGGTGTAATCATCGCCAGATACCAAAAAAAAGATTTATTTCTGGAGCTGCTTGATGACAAAGCTGCGGTTTCAAAATCCGTTTCTCTCGCTGACCTCAAACATGAGAGATTGAATAAAAATTATGTCGGTGCTTTCATTCTTGGTGAAAAATTATTTCTGCGATTCAGCGCGTATGACAAGAAGAAAAAAATGGCATACGGAATCATTGATGAGTACGATTCAAAAAATCTGATTTTCGTTTCCAATGCCAATATAGAATCTGTAAATGTTGAAGGAATGAAACGATCGTATTGGTATGGATCAGGCATCGGACGTGCCTCTTCGGAAATTTCGGAAATGGGTTTTCACATATCGAACAAAGGAAATTTCGTGTTGGACTATTCAAGCACTTTCGTGAAAGACAAAACAGCCTTTGAAAATATTCATATGAAAATTTATGACAACAGCATGCAGCTCCTATGGGAAAAAGAATTTGAAATTCCATATTCGAATGATCTGTTTCAAATTGTATCTATGATCGTGGATGACAGGGGAAATACTCACTTGCTTAGTAAGGAATTTTTCGACCGATCCAAATCAGCCAGAAGAGGAAATATCAATTTTAAATACCATGTCATTTCATTCATGAACACCGGCACAAAAGTGAAGGACAACACACTGGAAGTTTCGGGTCATTTTATTACTGATGCAGCTATAGGAATAACTACTGATGAATATCTCGTCTCCTCCGGATTCTATGGCTCCTCCGGTACATATTCGATTGACGGTTCTTTCTCGATCAAAATTGATATCAACACACAAAAAGTCATTTTCACAAACAAGAAAGAATTTGAAAAGGAGTTCATTCAAATGGGTATGTCTGAACGCGAAAAGAAGCAATCAGATAAAAAACAAAACAAAGGCCGCGACCTTGAGATGCCCGATTTCGATCTTGATCACCTGCTGCTGATGCCCGATGGCGGATGGATTCTGCTGGCCGAACAATTTTACATCACACAACGCACCCTTACGTCCATTGGTCCTAATGGAACCATATCGACACGCACCGTAACGTACTACAATTATGACGATATCATCGCTGTCAAAATGAATTCTTCGGGTGAAATTGAGTGGAACGCGAAAGTTTCCAAGCATCAATCTTCACAGGGTGGAACTAGCATGCTATCCTATGCGTGGACCAATTGCAACAACACGATTTATCTTGTTTATAATTCCATCCCCTTTAGTCGCGACAATATTGTTTACACCTCGGTGATCGCACCGGATGGAACCATAACAAAAGAAACAGTAATGTCGGATACAAGTGATGAATTGTCGCTGCATCCCGCCTATTCAGCGCGAACAAAAAATTGTCAGCTGTTACTGTATTCAGCCATGAAAAATGATTATCAGTTCAGTTAT
>JAYTMF010000317.1:0-3023 GCA_043728755.1 Flavobacteriales bacterium | reverse complement strand
TTTCCTCCGTAATCAGGTAACAAAGCGGGGTGGATATTGATGATTTTGTGATCGTAGGCACTTACCAATGACTGAGGAACTTTCCAGAGAAATCCTGCGAGTATGATAAAATCGACTTCGGCATGGTGAAGTTCTTTGACAAAATCATCCGTTAGAATAAAATTCACTTTGGTGAGCAAAAAACTGGTGATATCATAATCTCTGGCAATCTGCAATACCCCGGCATCGGGCTTATTGGAAGCGACCAATACAATCTTCACATTCTTCGACAACTCAAAATAGCGAATGATGTTGAGCGCATTGCTGCCCGCACCGGAGGCCAGTATTGCGAGATTCACCGTTTTCATTTCACCGCGAAATTACAAATTCGATGGACGCCAATATTCACTTTTAAAATGAAATTTTCATCGCTACTGACATATCACTTAGATGCCATTATCAAAAATAATGTCGCAATAAGAATTTCATATAAGGTTCGAAAAGGTGCTGATTATGCCAATATGATTTATAAAACAGGCCAATGTTTGAGAAATAATAAAGTAGTAAATGCCGATGGATACAAGTGTTTCGTTGAATCTGGCGAAGCAAAGATTGGACTATTACACTTGTCCAATCGGTATTAGATGTAGGTTTGACCTCATTGCAAAGTTTCAGCACATGTCGATCAGTACAACATCAGTTTCAAAATATTACGGAAAGCAGAAAGCACTCAACGATGTTTCGTTTTCTATTTCACAAGGTGAGGTAGTTGGATTTCTTGGTCCTAACGGCGCCGGTAAAAGCACGATGATGAAAATTATCACCTGCTATATTCCCCCGACTTCCGGCAACGTTACCGTTTGTGGATTTGATGTAAATGAACAAAGCATTGAGGCGCGCCGTTGTATTGGTTATCTCCCTGAACACAATCCACTTTACCTCGATATGTATGTTAGAGAATATCTTTCATTTGTCGGTAAAATCTATGGCGTAAAAAATCTTCGCAATCGCGTGGAAGAGATGATAGAGATGGTCGGCCTGGGGGTTGAAGCGCACAAGAAAATTGAAGCCCTTTCAAAAGGATTTCGCCAACGCGTAGGCATTGCGCAATCCATGATTCACGATCCACGCGTATTGATTCTTGATGAACCTACTAGCGGTTTGGACCCTAATCAACTTGCTGAGATCCGCGAACTCATCCTTCGCATTGGTAAAGAAAAAACGGTGTTGCTTTCGACGCATATCATGCAGGAAGTTGAAGCGATTTGTGATCGAGCTATCATCATCAGCAACGGTATTATCGTGGCCGACAGCCCTACTTCCGAACTCGGCAATCTTACACGGGGAAACTCATATCAGCTCATTGTAGAATTCAGCGGAATTATTTCCGGCGATTTCATACGAAAAATAAATGGAGTGGATTCCGCAACGGAGATAGGTCAAAATTCCTGGATGATTACAAGCAATTCTAATGTCGATATTAGAAAAGATATTTCCGATCTCGCGGCAGCACAAGGTCACGCCATTCTCACGCTCACACGAAAGGAACAAAAGCTCGAAGACGTGTTTAAAGAGTTAACTACAACACAAAATTGATCATTTAAGAGCTACAGGTATTGCACAAACCGGTATAGGCAACACTTTATGCTGACTCGCTCTGTTGAGTCTCAGATAAATTTCCAACACTGTTCGCTGTCTTTCATTGAGTACTTGATCACTTCCACTCAACAGCCAACGATCGCCTTCATGGGTCCATTGTGTATCCTTTGGATTCCATTGTTTTGAAAATCCCATGGCCCATTCAAGCTCAGGATAGCTTGCCCCGATCTGCTCTTCATCTGTGCGGTCATCGCCCCATAGTCCATCCGTTGGAGCTGCTTTCTGAATACTCTCTATAATTCCAAGTTCTTTGGCGATCTCATAAACTTCGGTTTTCATTAGGTCGGCGATCGGTGAAAGATCTACACCGCCATCTCCATACTTGGTATAAAATCCAACTCCAAAATCTTCCACTTTGTTTCCTGTGCCTGCAACCAATAAATGCTCTATGCCTGCGAAATAGTAAAGGGTCGACATTCGAAGCCGCGCTCTGGTATTCGCAAGCGCGAGATTTAGTAAATATTCATCCTCTACTTTGGGAAGTGCTTTCAGCATGCTGTCAAAAGTCGCCGTTAACTCAATGCGTTGATCACTCACTTCAAGATGGCTATTCTTCAACCATGCAATGTGTTCCAACGCGCGATTGACTTGACTTTCGGCTTGGTATATCGGCATTTCAAGACACAACACTTTCTTCCCGGTCATAGCGCAAAGTGTGGATGCTACCGCAGAATCTATTCCGCCGCTTATACCAATCACAAATCCATGCGTTCCACTCTTGTCTGAATATTCCTTCAACCAACCAACAATGTGTTCAATGACGCGTTTCGTTTTCATAGTGCACTAAAAAAGTCCCGCCAAAGATGGC
Source organism: Flavobacteriales bacterium (assembly GCA_043728755.1). GTDB lineage: Bacteria > Bacteroidota > Bacteroidia > Flavobacteriales_D > Sanyastnellaceae > JAIBBG01. The sequence continues at coordinate 577 of JAYTMF010000317.1, read as the reverse complement.
AGGACTTCTCATTATTTCATTAAGAACATCAGAATAAAAATCCGACGTTGAGCGATATCAGATTGCTGATTGTTTTTAAATCAAACTCCGTTGGAATTTTTCTGTATGGTTTAGCCGTGTTGAGATCGTACTGCACGTTTCCTGTCGCATCTTTCACCACACCTTTGCTATTCAACACATTGGAAAACGCATTGTTGAAGGACACGCCAACCAGAATGCTCGAGTTGCCGCTCAGGTTATATTCTATGCCCGCAGCAACGATCAAACTTGCTCTAAAAAGACGGATATCGTCTTTGATCTCATCATCTTGTGTCGACTCCTTCTTGAAGTCGGACTGCACCCAACTGCTGGAATCTGTTACACCAACGTCCTGTACCACGTATCGCAACTCATTGTCGCCGGTAGCTTTGATATTGAATCCCAAACCAAGTCCAAATTGTGCCCAGTAGGTGATATATCCAATTTCATTGGTACGCAATTTCAACGTCAATGGTATTTCAAGGTACTTGAGGTTGTAAGTCCTTTGAACTTCGCGAACCACATTGTTACCATCTTTCACAGCGCGATCGAAATAAGT
>JAYTMF010000316.1:0-4395 GCA_043728755.1 Flavobacteriales bacterium | reverse complement strand
CTTGTCTTCAACAAAATGACCTATCACGCTTCCTTGAACAGGTTTTTAGAAGTGCCGTTGTTGTTTTGCTTTTGTCTTTGATTGGCATTTTCTTTTTGAAATGGGTTTTTCGATTTGTTCATGACAAGGAGCTTGGACACTCGAGCATGACTTATCTTATTCTGTTTCTCCTTGAGATAAGTCAGTCTTTCTTCCTTCTGCTGGAGCATTAGAACTTTTTTGCCCATAAATCCATGATGGCGTAATGCGCTAAACTCAGATTGCAGTACATCCGCTTTAGCCTTGCATTCTCTTGCTTTAACTCCTTCAATCGCCGGTGCTCCTCCACGGTCATGCCCGTATACTTCTTTAATCCATTAGGGAAAATTGCTTCGCTGACCCAATGATTACGGCAAATTTCTGCCGCCGAAAAGCCACTTTCCTTTTCCACGATGATCGCAAGTATTTGCGATTCATAGAATCTCGACTTCTTCATTCTGATGAATTTTTCAGGTTAAGATGAATTGATCTCCATTTTTAACTTGTTCGAAATTCCCGGCCATTTACCTCCATCAAAAAAATATTTCGCCATTGTAAATAGGTTACAATGTGCCATCGCTTCTTTGTGTCATCAAATTAGATACACGATGAGCACAATGAATTCCCTTCCTGAAGTAAAACGTTATGTTGACAGCTTCGCCCGCCCTGCAGGTTACAATCACTATGCATGGGATGTTACCAAAAGGCTCGCCATGGAAGCCTGGGACAGCTACCTCAACAAACGTCCGTTTCGCAGGCAGATCAATTTCATGTGCTCCGAATTTTATAAGATGATCCAACGTCCTGAGGACGGTGAGTTTATCATACCGCGGAATTCCTTTCGCATGTTGAGTAACGGTTGATATGTAAAGGACCTTGTCTCCCCGTCCGCTGACGGGGAGACTTTTCCCGGTATAGGCTGTAACCATTAAAGTCGACTTGTTTTTGTTGGTAGTGTGTTTTTGACATCAAATGTTGTTGGTTTTTTCATCATTTCTAAAAGCTCGGGATTCCTTGGATAATGGTCCTTTTATCCCGATGTATTAATCAAATGTGTGGACCCCCGCTCTACAACCCCCACAGGCGTTGAAGGTGCGGGGTTGTCCTGTTAAGGCTGGTTAAGATTTATGTTAATAAATCACGTTTTCATTTCGCTGAATTCCAAGAATCACACCTATCTTACCTCAAGTTTCGTCAAACAAAATGTTGGATTCATCCAATATTTTGTTACGTTTGTGGCTTAATTCCTAACTTTAGGCCTGATGCAACCAACCAGCACGGACAAATTTTCAATCACACCACCCATTGGAATGTCTACAATAGCAGGTCAAAAACTTGAAACACTGAAAGGTATTTACCATGACCTTATCAGTTCTGTCGTGCAATTATCCGCCGATGAAACGCTGCTATTAAGTCACTTCGGAGACTTTGACCAGTCCAAAAATGATAATTCACTAAAAATGACTGAAGCCGCTATCCTTGACTCTGGGGAGAAACGTCAACATATGAAACGTGTCTGCAATCTCCTTATAGAGATGCTTCAGAATATTTCACTGCATGGCGCACGCGACAGAAACGGACACATGCATGCTTTCCTCATCGTATCGAAAACGCCTAAGTCTTATAAGCTGTTCACCAGTAACTTGGTACTTGCAGAGGACATTATATCGCTCGACAGTCGCATGAAGGAATTGCTCAAACTCGATGAGAGCGCACTTCGCAAACTCTATATCGAAATCCTCTGCAACGAAGAATTCAGCCACAAAGGCGGCGCAGGTCTCGGCCTCATTACCGTTGCAAAACGCGCTGAACAAAATCTGCGATACAGGATCCACGAAATCGATGAGAACTTCGGTTACTTCCAGATGGAAGTCGAACTTTTCACTTGAACTTCTTAGACGCAGAGCTCGCTGAGGAGCCGAAACACACAAAGAATTATTGGAATTATTCGTTATGAATGATACTGCAATCCATCAGGATCATTGATCATTGTCCTCTGTGTATCTCTGCTCCTCAGTGAGTTCTTCGTCCTCGTTATTACATTCGTCAATAATTCACGTGACGACACGCAATCATGATTCAATGCTATTCTTATGACGTATAAAATTCTACACGCCCTTTTTGTTCTTGTATTGATTTTCACTTCATGCGGTGAAAAAAGCGACAATAAGAAAATCAATCGCTTCAGCAATCCCGAAATTCAAAAGATCTATGACCTGTGCGATCATCGCGACAGTGAAGGTCTCGTGCCCTTTCTGCAAAGTCCCGACTCGAGTTTGCGAAGTGCTGCGGCACTTGCGTTTGCGAGTATCCAAGATGCAACGAAACTCACCACACTCGAAGCATTGCTCACCGACAAAGACGAAACTGTGCGCAGCAATGCCGCTTATGCGATTGGACAAACAGGTGAAGCTTCGTCGCTAAATGCACTTACCGCATTTTATTCCATTGAACAAAGCGAGTTGGTGCGCGCGCAAATGCTGGAGTCTGTGGGTAAACTCACCGGCATCGCTTCGCAAAAAAATATCGATGGACCATGGGCTGATGAAGGCGTTCACTTCCTAGATACCATTCGTTTTGATACCGAAGGCGATCGCATAGGTTGGGCAAAGGCAGCTTATTGGATTCACCTGAGTGGTATGATCGATGACCGACTGATGAATCGCATGCCATTCGTCCTGCAGAAGACCAGCGGCGATTCGCGTGTGATGTGCGCTCTCTCTATGACGCGCTTCAAAGATGATTCATGGTTTCAAATCGAGAAGAACAAGAAGTACATTTTGCAATGGTGCCAAACAGAACGCAATCTCGATGTGCGCGCTGCGCAAATGAATATGCTCGCCAAGATCAATGATGCAGACGCGAAGAAATTATTGCTCGGATACATCAACAGCGACTCACAAGATCAAACGGTTCACGTTGCCGCATTGCGCGCAGCAAGTAAAATGAACAGCGTCACTGCAACGGAAATTTTACCTCTACTCACCAACGCTGATGATTACATCGCATTGGAATGTTTAGCTGCTCTTGAGAAAAAAACCATCACCAACGATCTCAAAGCCATCGTAGAAAAATGTGCCACGCGCAGTGCGCAGATCTATGCCAACGTATTGCGCTTGCAACATATCAAATCCCCTTCCGACAATGGTGAAAGCATTTGGAGGTCATTCGAAAAAGCCACAGAAACATACGATAAGGTGCATTTCGCGCATGCACTCGGTGTGGTTCCCGCGTACGCAACGCAATGCTTTGACGCAATTCAGAACACCAAACAACACCCACTGAACTACGCACTCACTGAGGCTTTCATTGAAATGCATGCGCAAAAATCCTGGCCAAAGGATCGCAATTTTATCACAGATCTCCTCCTACTCTTCGACAGCGGCGACATCGGCATGCAAGCATTGGTGGCATCGGCGCTGGGTGAATTATCGATTAGCGGCGATGATAAAAAACGTGTCACAGAAAAACTGAACAGCAGTTTGCCTTCGCTTTCTCTTCCCAAAGAAATTGAAACCTATAATGAGATCATTAAATCCGTAAACAAGATCACCGGTGAAAAAACGGAAGAGAAAAAAGTTGCCTTCAATCACCCTATCGACTGGACACTCGTGTCAGAAATTAAATCCGATCAGAAGGCGAAAGTGACCACGAATAAAGGTGTCTTCACTATCGATTTAAATGTGAATGCTGCTCCCGGAAGTGTCGCGCGTTTTGTGAAACTCGCCAAGGATGGCTTTTTCAACGACAAATATTTCCACCGTGTCATTCCCAACTTCGTCATTCAAGGTGGATGTCCACGCGGCGATGGCATGGGCAGCACTGATAACACTCTGCGCTCTGAATTCGCACTCCACGACTATCGTCCGGGCGCTGTAGGTCTCGCCTCCTCCGGCAAAGACACCGAGAGTTGTCAGTGGTTTGTATCCCACGTGAATACGGCGCATCTTGAAGGGCGGTATACTCTTTTCGGGTATGTCAATGCAGGCATGGACGTGGTGAAGAAGATTCTGGTTGGTGACAAGATTCTGAAGGTGGAGATTTATTAGCAGCAACAACGCTGCCGTTTATTTTGGACGCCAAATAGGCCAAGGGGATTTTCGCTCCTAAACATCTCACAGAACCGTACGTGATAGTCTCCCATCATTCGACTATTGTTATACCAATGTGATTTATAAAACTGGCCAATGTTTGAGAAATCACATTAGTATTACATAAAGTTTATCGCCGACTCGCTTTTCGAATGTCGCAAAAGTCACCTGATCCATTCCGGTAGCTTTCCCTTCCTTACTTTGCATAAGCAACTTGATCCCATGTTTGAATTCCTCTGAAAATAGACTTTGCTGAAGCTCCTGACGACAGAGTGTGAATGGGTCT
>JAYTMF010000315.1:0-5905 GCA_043728755.1 Flavobacteriales bacterium | reverse complement strand
GTGGAAAACCAACCCTCTTTTAGCACAGCATCTGTCGTCTCTTTTTCTTTGTAATAACCCATCATCACGTTCGGGCCTTTGCACAAAATTTCGCCGTCTTCTGCAATCTTTACTTCAACGCCCCGAATGGTTTTACCAACAGTTCCGGTGCGGTACATGCCCGGAAGCCGAAGAGCATTCACAGATATCACAGGAGAAGTTTCTGTCAAACCATATCCTTCAAGAATCGGAATACCGGCACCGCAAAAGAATTTGGCAAGTCTTACCTGCAAGGCAGCACTTCCTGATGCAACGGCACATATTTCAGTCAACCCCAATGCTGCCTTTACCTTACTAAAAACGAGTTTGCGCGCAATGCTCAATTTGAATTCATACCAGGCGCCATTGGCTCCCTCTGGCTCCCATTGCATCGCTAGGTCATGCGACCATTCGAACAAGACTTTTTTGATCCCTGAGTTAGACATACCCTTGGCATAAATACCATCATAAAATTTCTCGAAAAGTCTTGGTACACCGGTGAAAATGTGTGGACGCGCCATGATCAGATCATCCTTTATATTTTCCATTCCACTGAGGTGCATATGTACACCACTAGACATATACAGATAGTGAAGCATACGCTCATAAATGTGACAGATTGGAAGAAAGCTAAGACATCTCGATGTTCCCTTTTCCAGATGAGGTAAACGCTCACCACAGCTGATTGCATTGCTTACAATATTTCGGTGCGAAAGCATCACCCCTTTTGGCAAACCTGTCGTCCCTGATGTATAAATGATGGTCGCCAGATCATCTTCCTTCACATTCTCCGACAACTGATTGACGTTCTTTTGAGGTACAGCACTTGCTGCAGTGAACAACTCACTCCAATGTTCGGCACCATCAACTCTTTCAAAAGTGTAAACAGTTTTCAATGAAGGAATCTGAGATTGAACAGAAATGATTTTACGATACAATTCCTCATTGGAGACAAAACACAATTTCGTCTCAGCGTGATTCATAATATATGCACAATCCTTTTCAGTCATGTTAGGATAAATGGGCACATCAATGGCGCCAATCTGCATAATGCCGTTGTCCATTACGTCCCATTCATATCTATTGGCATGCGTAATCAGGGCAATTCTATCCCCCGGCACAATTCCTGAGGCGAGCAACCCGCGACTCACAAGATTCATTTTCTCTACAAACTCAGCTGTTGAAATAGTCACCCATTCGTTGGCAAGTTTCGACGTGATCATAGAATCCATAGGAAAATTCTGCAACTGGAAATTCGGAAAATCAAAAAGTCTTTTTGGCTCTTTCATTTATATTATCGTTTGGGTAAAAATATTCAACTTACAACCATATCCTAAAGAAAACGTGAATTTTACGGCCATCGAGCAGAGGTATTATCATGTCGTAAGAAATGTAGTTCTCTATTTTCGCCGTTACATTTAGTAACAATGAAAAAAATTGCAGTGATTGGAGCGGGACAAATGGGCAATGGCATTGCGCATGTATTTGCACAGCATGGCCATCAAGTGATTCTTGTTGACCTGAAGAGGGAAAATCTCGACAGTGCAATGGCTACAATCGAATCGAACCTCGACAGACAAGTGAATAAGGGGACGCTTACTGACGAACAGAAAGTATCGACACTGAAGAACATCACAACGGAAACTGACCTTTCAACTGCCGTTAAGCACGCGGAGATTGTCATTGAGGCAGCCACAGAAAATGTTGATCTCAAATTGAAAATATTTGCGCAACTCGATGAGTTTGCACCGCAGGGATGCATATTGGCCACCAACACTTCATCGATCTCCATTACTAAAATTGCTGCCGCCACGAACCGCCCGGAAGATGTGATTGGCATGCATTTTATGAATCCGGTTCCTGTGATGAAATTGATTGAGATCATACGTGGTTATTCCACTTCCGATAGAGTTACAGATGAAATTCTCGCTATATCAAAGTCCCTTGATAAAGTTCCCGTTGCAGTGAATGACTATCCGGGATTCGTCGCCAACAAAATTCTCATCCCGATGATCAATGAAGCGATCTGGACATTGTATCATGGAACAGCGGGTGTTGATGAAATTGATACCATCATGAAGTTGGGCATGGCGCATCCAATGGGCCCCTTGCGTCTGGCTGATTTTATAGGACTAGACACGTGTCTTGCCATACTTCGTGTTTTACAGGAAGGCTTTGGCTCGCCGAAATACGCGCCATGTCCTCTTCTTGTAAATATGGTCATGGCCGGAAAAACTGGCAACAAAAAGGGAGAAGGATTCTACAACTACGCCGATCCGCGGAATCCGGTCGTATCGGCATCTTTCAATAAAGGGCACTTCTAAATAGAAAATACAATCCGCTTATGTATAAAATTAAAAGACCTGCGATGGCAGGTCTTTTTCTATTTCATCACAAGTTCATAAACAAGTCCTAAAATCATTGCGAGGTTCATTTGATTTTAAAACAAATCTGCAAAAACATAAAACACACTCATGTCTGCCGATGCATTGCAACATATTCTACCAATGTGATTTATAAAACAGGCCAATGTTTGAGAAATCATACAGTGGTAAATGCCGATGGATACAAGTGTTTAGTTCAATCTAGCGAAGCAAAGTTTGGACTATTACACTTGTCCAATCGGTATTACTCAGCACTTTCCTTTTCCTTTTCATCTGTTTCTACCGAAGCCGGTGCTTCGAATTCAAGCATATCCTTTGACTGAAGAATATTATACCATTGCAATAATTTTTTGATATCCGAATCGTACACCCTTTCTTCATCATAGTCCGGCAAAATTTTTCTCATGGCCTCACGCAGCACTTTACTTTCGCTTTTGTGCTCGGGCGCAGGACCGCCGTTGAATACATCCTTCGCCTTTAAAAGTATTTCACGAAGTGCAATATCCTCTTCATAGGTAAACATGCTAATGTCATTCAACGAACTCACTTTCTGAGTTGGCATGACGGGCATTCTCTTGCCATCCACCAATGACTCAACGACAATAGTTGATTTGCCACCTGTGATCAATTTGTAGATTCCGGGCTTACCGGCTACACTTAAAATTTTTTCCAATTCGACTTTCATTCCTTCATTTTTTTCAGTTTGCAAATATCTTCATATCTGATTGAGGTTCGTCAGCAATTTTAACCTTCCATAGAATTGACCATATTCGCTGTCGCGATCATCTCTTCATATGTTGGTATGTCCTTCAGAAATTCGAACGACTGCTTCTTGCGATCAATTCGGCAACAGAAATGTTCTAGCCCGTTTGTGACAAGCAGAAAAGGCACTTCCAACGTCATGTTGTATCTCGCTGCCTGATCAAACACATCACGACCGATGGCAATACCCGGGGCCTTGCACTCAGCTAACAATAGCGCCTCGCCGGTATTCGAATGAATAACGAGATCAGTTCGGCGCTTCATCCCATTGAACTCAAGCGCTTTTTCCACGGCCATTAATGTCAATGGACAACTTTTGTCTTTGTTCAGATAAAGAATAAGATGCTGGCGCACCCATTCTTCCGGTGTGAGCACCAGCCATTTTTTTCGGACCACATCAAAAACACTGATGTGGTCTTCCATTTTTCTCAGACGCGCAGGTGGATACGGAAAATTGAGTGTTTGCATATCAAAATGATACCTTTGAGGCGAAAATTACGCTACAACGCATTGTGTTCTCGCAAATCAAATCCGAAAAACAGCTAATATGGAATCAAAAGAAGAAATAGTAAAGAACTGGTTACCTCGTTACACAGGAACGCCTCTCGAAAAATTCGGCAGCTATATTCTGCTTACAAATTTCGATGGCTATCTTCAAAAATTCGCCGAGTGGCATGACGTTGAAATAGATGGAATTGGAAAGGCAATGCCCACAGCAACAGCCGACGGGGTAACAATGATCAACTTCAACATGGGTAGTGCCAATGCCGCTACCATCATGGATTTGCTAACAGCAGTTATGCCGAAAGCGGTGTTGTTTCTAGGGAAATGTGGCGGACTAAAAAGAAAAAACGCATTAGGCGATTTTGTACTTCCAATAGCTGCAATCCGAGGTGAAGGAACTAGCAACGACTACTTCCCTGCGGAAGTTCCGGCGCTACCCGCATTTAATTTACAACGCGCTGTTTCTTCGACAATACGCGACAACAATCAGGATTATTGGACTGGCACAGTATATACTACTAACAGAAGAGTTTGGGAGCACGATGATCAGTTCAAAGAATATTTGAGAAAAATTCGCGCAATGGCCATTGACATGGAAACAGCCACGCTTTTTTCAGTTGGTTTCGCCAACAAAATACCGACGGGAGCATTGTTGCTTGTCAGCGATCAGCCCATGATTCCACAAGGTGTGAAAACCAGTGAAAGTGATGTTAAAGTATCTTCCAATTTTGTGGATATACATATCAAAATAGGAATTGCCGCATTAAAAGAAATACGCGACGAAGGGCAATCAGTTCGACACCTCAAGTGGGATTAATCGCGTTAATGAATACTCCCAATTCATCTTTATCTAATTGAAATGATCATCCTCTATTTATAGTTAAATATTCAATGGAGCATTTAAAAATTATTCGAGACCTCGACAGTAAAAATTACAAGTCCGTCTATTTCCTGATGGGTGAAGAATCCTACTTCATTGATCAGATTACTGACTATGCTGAAGAGAACATACTGAACGAAGCGTCGAGAACATTCTGTCAGACAATTGTATATGGCAGGGATGTGACCATGGAACAGGTGGTTTCACTTTCCAAAAGTTTTCCCATGATGGGTGATCGCCAAGTGGTTATCGTGAAGGAAGCGCAGGACATGAAAGAATTCAAAAGCCGAAAACAGGAAGATGAATCCGACGAAATGAAATCGATCATTCATTACCTGAATCATCCAACACCCTCCACAGTACTTATATTTAATTACAAGAACAATACACTAGACAAAAGAAAAAAACTCTATAAACTTTTTGAGAAAACCGGGGTCGTTTTCAGTTCAGAAAAAATAAAAGAATACAAACTGGCTGAATGGATTGAAAAGTATGTTGCTACGAGAGGATTCAAAATCAATCACAATGCATCGCAGATGCTGGCAGAATACCTGGGCACGGACTTAAGTAAGGTGACGAATGCGGTGAATAAACTGGCGATCATTCTTCCGGTCAAAAGTGAAATAACTCCGCAAGTGATTGAGGAAAACATTGGTATCAGCAAAGATTATAATCAATGGGAATTAAATAAAGCACTTGGACAAAAAGATGTGATGAAAGCAAATCGCATCATTCAATATTTCGAAGCAAATCCGAAAGCCAATCCCATTCAAAGGGTATTGCCTGCCTTGTATGTATATTACTCGAAACTGGCGTGGTTCATTTCCTTGCCCGACAAACGCAGCGCGACAAACGACCTTGGGCTTTCGTCTTTCGCGATCAATGAATACAAAGACGCATCAACCAGATATAGTGCTCAAAAAGTTGAACGCATCATCGGATTCATTCGTGAATCCGACAAGAAGTCAAAAGGCGTAAACAACGTCTCTACAGACGACGGAGACATACTCAAAGAATTGGTCTATAAAATTCTTCATTGAAATAGGATCTCATCTCCGACACGCAAAACACCACCCGATGAGGTACACTGCACATTTTGTCCGAACATCACTTTACCTTGTACAGTGCGATAAGAAGCAAGCGTTCTAAGCGGTTCTTTTCCTTTGATTCCATTCTGTTGATTGATAGTGGTAATGACACATCTCGAACATGGTTTCACAATCTCAAGAAACGACGAACTGACAGCCATTTTATTCCAGTTGTCCTCTTCGAATGGAACGAAAGTCTCGACAACTACATTAGGTCGAAAACGATCCCACGTGATGACTTCATCATTTCCATTACTTCTCAATCGATC
>JAYTMF010000314.1:0-4191 GCA_043728755.1 Flavobacteriales bacterium | reverse complement strand
CTAAAGCACCTCCATCAACTCCGACAACCGATCAATCGTAAACGTCGGTTGGTAGTTGTGCCGAATAGGAGTGTGACTGATGCCATCATTCACTTCATTCATCATCGCATCGGTTGAAGTGATGAATGCTTGATCCATTCCAAAATCTCGTGCACCGAGGATGTCTGCTTCCCAGTCATCGCCTATCATAAGGCTTTCTTCTTTTTTCGCTCCAGCCTGTTGAAGGGCATATTCGAAGATGCCTGCGTGTGGTTTGCGAATGCCACAATGTTCGCTGTTGATGATCTTGGTGAAATAGGTGTGAAGCTTTGCAGCTGTCATTTTATGACCCTGCACTTCGATGAAGCCATTGGTGATAATGTGCATCTCGTATTTGTCGGTGCAGTAATTCAATAGTGCATGAGTGCCTTCGAGGGTATGTGATCTTCGCGGACATTCATACATGAAATCATTGGCGAAAGTATCTATGAAATTTTTATCCAATGCATGACCAAGATCTGCGAACGCCCTTTCAAATCGCACATAGCGAAGCATTTCTTTTTCGATCTTGCCATCGCGGTAAAGTGCCCACACTTTGTCGTTGTGATGAACATAGCGCTTTCGAAATGGATGGAAATCGACGCCCGACAATTGTTCAGGATAACGTTCAAAAAGAAGTTGCAGGGCTTCGGTGGTATTTTTTTTCAAATCCCAGAGCGTGCCGTCGAGGTCAAAAAAGAGGTGTTTGTATTTTTTCAAAATGAGATGCCGATGTGTTTCATTCCGTAAGCCATTACCGATAGGATTATGGACCAACAGAAAAATGCGATGATAAGTTTTGGAAGTGCCGTTTCATTGTGGCGATAAAGTTTAGCACCGATGACAGAAGCAATGGGCACTGAGATCAACCCGGAAATAAGCAGCAGTCCGTTCAATCCCCAGCGCTTCTTCACACGAATGTACCACCTGTTTCTTCGTGTGAAAATTCTTCTTTTGTGATTGAAATGGTGCGCCAACCAAGTAAAAATAATTTCACCAAAATGAAAAAAGATGAATGAACCCAAAGCAGCTCCGGTTGAAGAAATAAGAATTACTTCAAGCAATGTCCAATCTTCACCAACCTCTGGTTTGAGGATCATACCGAAGGGAACAAAAAGAAATTTCACAATGGTCAGCATCCACCAGCCAAAAACCCGAAGAGCATATTCACCCATCAATCTTTCCTCCCGAAAGCCAGGTCTCCGGCATCGCCCAATCCGGGTACGATGTACGCCTGGGCAGTTAATTCTTTATCCACGGCACCTATCCAGAACATGGTTCCTTCCGGCAATTTGCTGCGCAAATAATTGACGCCACCTTCCGAGGCAATGATGCACGCGATATGTAAGCGAGAGGGAATTCCTTTCCGTACAAGTTCTTTGTAAACCATTTCTATAGAAGCGCCTGTAGCAAGCATGGGATCGGAAATGATGACTACGCGATCCTCAAGAGAAGGACTACTGACATAGTCCACTTCAATTTCGAAATCACCGCCTTTGTGGTGCCGCCGATAAGCTGCAGCAAATGCCGATTCAGCGTTGTCGAAATAATTGAGCATGCCTTGATGCATGGGAAGACCCGCGCGCATAATGGTGCAAAGTACAGGATTGGTATGTGAAATATGCATGTCGGCCACACCAAGTGACGTGGTCACTTCGATCGGTTCATATAGAAATGTCTTGGAAATTTCATAGGCCATCACTTCGCCAATGCGCTCGAGATTTCTTCTGAAGCGCATTCTGTCTTTTTGAATTTCTTCATCGCGTATTTCGCGGATGAATTGGTTCAGAACGGAATTGTGCTTACCTAGTTCGTGGATCATATTCAGTGCAAGTAATTAGAGCGCACAATTTAACACGAAGGCGGAAGGGTTGGCTTCTTGTTGTGATTAATTATACTGATTCTTTCGAAGTTGACAAGTTATACCAATGTGATTTATAAAACAGGCCAATGTTTGAGAATTCATACAGTGGTAAATGCCGATGGATACAAGTGTTTAGTTCAGTTTGGCGAAGCAAAGATTGGACTATTACGCTTGTCCAGTCGTTATAATACCAATGTGATTTGTAAACTTCGAAAGAATCGGTTTTATTATTTTAGTTCTCGAATTCCAGACATAATCAGAACTCAATGCTTCTCAAGTTATGGTCATCTGATTTTTGGTGCGATCTAAATGGAATACATACGCACTAAAAATGACTTCCACCTATGAATCAGATCAAATAGGTAGTTACTTCTTCTCGAAAATAAGTTTGTCCAGAAAGAATGTTCCGAATGGAATCAGCGATGCAATAAATGCGATGACGGCTTTTTTGAAACTCAATCCGTTGCGCATCGCATTGATGATGGTGTACATAAAGAGGATGAAGAGTATTCCGTGTAGCGTGCCTACGACACGCACTGCCAAAGGCATGTCAGCAAGATACTTTAGCGGCATTGCAACACCCAGTAACAACAGGTAAGAGATTCCTTCCCAGATACCGGCGGTTCGGAGATCTCTCATGGGTTTGGCGACTGTGGCGTTGCTCATTATTTTTTCTTGTAAGTGGTCTTAAATGTTTTTCCCTTTCTTGTAGGTCTTTCCGGTTTTCCCTTCACAGGTTTTCCTCCCTTCGTAGGTTTTTCTGTTTTTCCTGTTGATTTTTTCGTTGTAGTCGGACGTGGATTTTTCTTCTCGTGAAATGCTCCCTTGTAATCGGGATCATCTAATTTCTTCTGCCTGTCAATCTCGCGCATCTGTTCCTGGTATTCTTCTTTGGGTGTTTCGAAAACAGGGATGACAGCAGGCAATGGTTTCACTTGGATTTTTTGTCGGATCAGTTTTTCGATTTTTTTGATGTGATACAATTCAGAAAAATCCATGAAACTGAGAGCGACTCCCGTTTTGAACGCTCTGCCCGTGCGTCCGATGCGGTGCACGTAGTCTTCGTAATGGGAGGGTATCGTAAAGTTTACGACGTGCGAAACTTCAAAGACATCGATGCCGCGAGAGCTGACATCTGTGCTGATGAGCAAGCGCACTTCACCACCTTTGAAATCATCGATGGCATTCATGCGCGCATTTTGTCCTTTGTTGCTGTGAAGCAATCTTATTTCTCCAACCGACTTGCGTTCGAAGTATTTGAAAATGTGGGTGGCTTCTTCTTTTGTTCTTACAAAGACCAATACACGAGCGAATTCTTCGCCTTTGAGTAGGTATTCCAACAATGAAAGCCGCACTCGAAAGTTGGGCGTTTCATACAAGTATTGCACTACTGTTGATGCCGGTGTTGCCTGTGGTGTTACTTCAATGCGTGTAGGGAAAAGCAAGAAATTATCGGCCAGATTTTCTACCTTTTCCGGAAAAGTTGCAGAGAAAAGAAGTTGTTGTTTCTTCTGCGGCATTTTTTCCTGTACGTTGCGCAACTGTGGCCAGAAGCCCATGTCCATCATACGATCGCATTCATCCAATACTATATGTTTGATCTTTTTCGCGAAGATTTCTCCTTTCGCATACAGTTCAAGAAATCTACCCGGAGTCGCTACGATCACGTCCACACCGCTTTTGATTTTATCAATTTGAGATTTTGGACCAACACCACCAAATAGCGCGACCCAACGCAGGTCGGTGTGCACCGCGAGTTCTGCAATCGTCCTTTCTACTTGCACCACCAATTCTTTTGTTGGAACGAGAATGAGGCAGCGCGGTTCTATTCCCTGTGCGTATTTCAATATTTGTAAAAGTGGTAAAAGGTATGCTGCCGTTTTTCCTGTTCCCGTTTGTGCAATGCCGATAACGTCTTGTCCTGCCATGATAGGCGGGATCGCCTTCATCTGAATTTCAGTTGGCACTTCATAGCCTGATTCTTTTATTGCGTCGAGAAAATGTCTGGTAATTTTGAGTGCTTCGAATGTCATTGGGCGCAAGGTACTCAGTGAAAAATGAAATTATACCAATGTGATTTATAAAACCGGCCAATGTTTGAGAATTAATACAGTGGTAAATGCCGATGGATACAAGTGTTTACTTCAATCTAGCGAAGCAAAAATTGGACTATTACACTTGTCCAATCGGTATTATACTTCATCCGCGTTTATCCACTTCGGCACATCCGGTGCCACGTAAGCATGCATCATGTGCAGGAGTGTCACAACTTCATGATGCACAAGAACCATTGCACGGTTGCTCTCGGA
>JAYTMF010000313.1:0-5176 GCA_043728755.1 Flavobacteriales bacterium | reverse complement strand
ATGTACGCAAGTGCAATCATTCACAATTATCGGTCCTACTGCTATCGTTATTAGTGGAACAGCAACAAATGCACTTTGTGCGGGTGTCAGTGACGGAAGCATTACTGTAAGTGCAACAGGCGGAACGGGCAACAAAACATTTTTGTGGAGCAACGGAACCATAGGCTCAACAGTCAGCAACCTGTCTACGGGTGATTACTCTGTTATTGCTTCAGATGCGAATGGATGCACGCAAACGCAGTCATACAGTATCACTGCACCTTTGTTCATTGCGATCAACGGCACAGTTACAAATGTGACATGCAACTCAGGAACCAACGGAAGTATTAGTGTGGCAGCCACGGGCGGTACCGGAAACAAAACATTTACTTGGAGCAACGGTGATACGGGAGCAATCATTTCGTCATTGGCTGTGGGCACATATATCTGTACCGCTACCGATGCGAATAGCTGCACAGCTACGCAAAACTTCGTAGTATCGTCGCCAAGCGTACTGACTGCAAACCTTATGGATTTTGACATCGCATGCTCTAACGTTTATGGCAGCGCACAGGTAAGTCCTAACGGCGGAACAGCTCCTTATACCGTTCAATGGAGCAACGGCGCCACAGGCAACAGTGCTTCCAATTTAGAGGAAGGTTCTTACAGTGTTACAATCAGCGATGCAAACGCATGTTCAACACTTGCCAACTTCATAATTACCCAAAGTGATAATCTAACTGTGTATGCCACTGCGACGGCAATCACATGCAATGGTTTATCCAATGGTAGTATCTCACTTACAGTCAATGGTGGTGACAACAATTACAATTACATGTGGAGCAATGGATCAACTGATCCAATGCTTTCAGGTCTGTCTGCCGGCACATTTGGTGTTATCGTAACGGATGGCGAAGGCTGTCAAGGCTCAACAGAAACAGTGGTGACACAACCGACAACACTTACTGTTTCCCTTGAAACTGAAAATGTATCGTGCACAGGATTGAATGACGGTATTGCACACTCAATGGTAAACGGCGGTACGTCACCATACTCCTATACTTGGAGCAATGGAGAATCAATATCATCCATAAATCAAATTGCACCTGGCGTAATTTCCGTGAGTGTTGCAGATGCCAATGGCTGCACAGCAACGCACACTGCGAACATCACCCAACCCATCGCACTGAATGCCGACGTGGTTATCCTTTCCTCAGAATCTTGTGTTGGAAATGATGGAAGTGCCATGGTAACTGTAATTGGTGGAACACCGCAATACAATACGTTGTGGAGCGATGGCACGAACGACGATTTGATATCGGGCGTCACCGCAGGAAGCTATAGTCTCACTATCACTGACGCAAATGGTTGTATTCTGAATATCAATGTAAGTATACCTTACGCATGCAGCGCAGGCGTGCCGGTCACACAACTTATTGCCACCGATTGTGGCGCTGTCAATATTCCACTCACAGGAACTATTACATGTGAATCTGTTCCGACAGCGACGCAATACAGATGGAGATTCAGCACTATGGCCGGTTTGATCATCGGTGAAGAATACACAACAACGAACACATTCAACGTAGAACAGATTCCGGGTGTGACACAAGCCACTGTTTATATGGTAGGCGTGAAAGTGCTTGTAGATGGCACGTGGGGAGCGTTTGGACAGATATGTTCTGTCACCACGATGGTGCCGAATGTAGTGCTTCCACAACTTTCCAATGAATCATGCGGCACAACAATCTATGCTTGGGAAATAGCGATCACAGCGATTGAATTCCCTGAAGTAATGAATTATCAATGGCACATCACAGGGAATGACTACAACTGGTTGACATATACCGTCACCAACGTATTGGTCATCGAGAGCAGCATGCAATTGCAACCGGGTCAGACCTATGCAGTGCAAATGCGATGCGCCATCGGTGCAGGACAATTTACCGACTGGGGTCCTGTGTGTAACATCACCATCAGCATGACGACAAGCGTTTCTGAACTAACAACCAATACAGGTTCCATGAACGTTTATCCCAATCCGGGTGATGGCGTGCGAATCACTCTTGATCTCTCGAAGTTGAATGACGTTGTGACATTGGATGATTTCAGCGTTTTCAGCCTCGACGGAAAACTCATTGAAACTTTCTCGATCCAATACTATTCGGGAAGTTCGAAACTGATCGTACACGAATTTGACAAACAGCTTTCATCCGGTTTGTATGTGTTGCACTACAAACTGAATGGCCACAACCAGGAACAAAAACTGGTAGTGCGTTAAGATAGGGTGGAGACCAATTCAATTTGGTCGTAGTAGAAAGCCTGTAGGTGTAAAAGACTATGGGCTTTTGAATTTTTACAAAAAAAATACTTTTGAAATTCGGTAGCTTACTCAAGAAAATAGGTGCGCTCAGCCACCGAAGGCAACCTACACGCATCTCTTTTTCCATACCATCGGAAGCGATTCCTTGCAACGAAATTGTATATAGCATCGCGCATAAAACGCGGCACAAGAAAAAAAACGTAAAACAATTTCATCCATCCGTTGATGTCGCCACAAACCATGATCGCTGCGCTCGACTTGTGATACAGTTTACCCTTTCGCGAATAGATAAAACCTGAAAAATCAGTAATGAGATCGACGGATAAAATCTTCGCAGCTGTTGCACCCTGCAAGGGAGCAAAA
Organism: Flavobacteriales bacterium; assembly: GCA_043728755.1. Taxonomy (GTDB): domain Bacteria; phylum Bacteroidota; class Bacteroidia; order Flavobacteriales_D; family Sanyastnellaceae; genus JAIBBG01. The sequence continues at coordinate 2,511 of JAYTMF010000313.1, read as the reverse complement.
AAAAGCAGATGGTGCTTGTCGTGGCGCATGAGAAAATCAATAGAACGATTACAGAGGTTGCAAACTCCGTCAAAAAAAACAATATACAAATCGCCAGAATTATTCAAATGATTGATATCAGCGCGCAAAGGAACGCAAGAAACGCTCGATCAACATTGTCAATCTATATTGCGCCTGTAAAAACCAAGAACCATGTATTACAGCGATTACCTACAGCTCGACAAAATTCTCAATGCTCAGGATCTAGAGAGTGACAAACAGAATAAACATGCACACGATGAGATGTTGTTCATTGTCATTCATCAATCGTATGAGCTCTGGTTCAAACAGATCTTGTTTGAAATAAACAGTATTCATGACATTCTCGCCAAGCCTAGCATCAACGACAATTCACCGGAATTACAAACTGTTGTAAGGCGCTTGAATCGCGTCATAGAAATAATGAAAGTGCTTGTGCACAAGATTGACATTTTGGAAACGATGACATCGCTTGATTTCCTCGACTTCCGTGATATGCTTCGTCCGGCTAGTGGTTTTCAAAGTATGCAGTTCAAAGAACTTGAGGCCAAGCTCGGTCTCAAAATGCAGGCGCGTCATGGTCAGGAATATTACACGAGCCAACTCAAACCTGAAGACAAAAAGAACATTGAAGACCTTTCAAAAGAATCTACTATTCTCGAATTGATGAATGAGTGGCTGGAGCGAATGCCCTTCTTCGACAGCACTACTTTATGGATGGGTTGGGAAGGAATGGCCTTCTGGTATGTGTACCGCGAACTTTATCAGCAGTCACTTGCTGAAGGTGAAAAGCAAAATATTTCCGTCTTCGACGAAATGTTTATGACCGATGAAAGTAAAGATGGTCGTGCTCTTTCCGATAAAGCAAGGCGCGCAGCATTGTTCATATTCCTATACCGCGATTATCCCATTTTACAGAATCCATTCCGCATCATCAACCAATTGCTCGAGTTAGATGAGTTGCTTGCCAACTGGAGATGGCGCCATGTAAACATGGTACACCGAATGATCGGAATGCGCGTTGGAACAGGTGGAAGCTCGGGCAAAGGCTATTTGCGTGAAGCGGCGTTAAAACATTACGTCTTCAGTGAATTGGCAGAATTGAGTAGCTTCCTCATCGAAAGACAACACCTTCCAAAACTTACACCTGATCTTGAAAAGGCAATGGGATTCAACCGTTGATCGAAATATATTATACCAATGTGATTTATTAAACAGTCCAATGTTTGAGAAATCATACAGTGGTAAATGCCGATGGATACAAGTGTTTAGTTCAATCTGGCGAAGCAATGATTGGACTATTACACTTGTCCAATCGGTATTACTTCTTCACGGAGAACAACGCCAGGCTCCAACCTGTAATAAAACACAATCCACCGATTGGGGTGATCAGGCCTAGGAATGATATATTCGTTCCTGTGAGCGACTCTGTTGACAACAGATAAATGGAACCGCAGAAAAGTATTACTCCGACAAATAAAAATTGCTTCGCCAACATTAGTCGTCGGCTATTCCTCACATGTTTCTCAGGGATGATACTCAGTAGCAATATGCCCAGACCGTGATAAAACTGGTACTCCACAGCCGTATGCCATGCACTCATCTGAACCGGTGTAAGAATTTCTTTCAGCGAATGTGCGCCAAAAGCACCGAAGATCATGACAGCGATCAATAATAGAAAAGAGAGTCTTATATAATTCATACAAAGGGGCGTTTTAAAAAAGGCATTCCAATCATGCGAAGATATTCTCAATAAGGTTAACAATTATGGATTGTGCGAATGTATAATTTAACACTTCCAAAATCACTGCCACTATGAAACAACTTTTGCTAGCTTTATTCACTTCACTCAGCATTCAAATCATTGCACAAACGGATCCGTTATGGCTCCGATACTGCGCCATCTCACCGGATGGTTCTACCATAGCATTCACCTATCAGGGTGACATCTACACCGTTCCTTCTTCAGGAGGAACAGCGACTATGCTCACGCTTCATGAATCCTATGACTTCATGCCTGTGTGGTCGCCCGACAGTAAGAAAATTGCTTTTGCTTCCAACAGATTTGGAAATCACGATATATACGTGGTACTTGCTGCAGGTGGCCAAGCGGAAAGGCTTTCCTATCATTCATCAAATGATTATCCAAGTGATTTTACCACCGATGGTCTAAATATAATTTTCAGTTCGTCACGCATCGATAACTCACTCAACCAGCAATTTCCAAGTGGAGCAATGCCTGAATTGTATAGTGTTCCCGTGAAAGGTGGCGCAGAAAAACAAATGCTCACCACACCGGCATTGTGGGCTAGATATAACAGCAAAGGTGATGTGTTGGTTTATCAGGATCAAAAAGGTTATGAAGACACTTACCGCAAGCATCACACTTCATCCGTCACGCGCGATATCTGGCTCTATGATGTCGCATCTAAAAAGCACACGATGATCTCTGCATTCAATGGCGAAGATCTCAACCCTGTGTTTGCATCCGAC
>JAYTMF010000312.1:0-1887 GCA_043728755.1 Flavobacteriales bacterium | reverse complement strand
AAAGAAGATAACCGAGTGACATTAATGTTGGGAAGCGAAGTGCATAAATCGACAACTCGTGGTTATTCGCAAATTAGATATCCATTGCTTACTGCATTGCCTACTCCTGCAGAATTGAGTCGCGATACGATAACACCTCAGTATGGCAATTCATTCCAAGAGACACAAACTTTCACCAGTTTTTTTATGCGTTTCAATTACTCCATCAAAGACAAATATTATTTACAACTCGTCACCCGTGCAGATGCTTCTTCCAAATTTGGCACAGAAACCAAATGGGGAAATTTCCCATCGGCTTCTGTAGGATGGATCCTTTCCGAGGAAAGTTTTATGGAAAATGTTAAGCCTGTCAACTTCCTGAAATTGCGCGCCAGCTGGGGACTTACAGGAAACGCAGACATTCCGCGCGATGCTCAATATGAGAAGTGGGCGCTCAGTTCCGGTGGCTACAACGGACTACCCTATCGTTATCAATCTCAGATCGGCAATCCGAATCTTCAATGGGAATCTTCCAATGTGATGGATGCTGCGCTTGAATTTGGAATGTTCAGCGACCGCATCACAGGAACGTTATCCGTTTATAGAAAGAACACCAGCAAAGTATTGCTTCAATACAACGTGCAAACCAGCACAGGATTTAATTCTGTCTGGGCGAATGCAGGAGAGATCCGCAATCAGGGAATAGAATTTAGTATTCACTCTAACAATCTCCCTGCGAGTTCAAAATTGCAGTGGACCACTGATTTGAATATTTCAAGAAACGCCAACAAGGTGATCAGCATCGGAGATTTTACGCCTGATGCATTGAGCGGCGGAACAAATGACTCGCGTGTTCAGATCAACAAACCTGTAGGATCATTCTATCTCGTTCCTTTCGCAGGTATCGATACGCAGACAGGCAAACCAATGTATTATGATTTGCAGGGAAACACGACATCTACATATAATTTAAGTGACAGACAATTCGCAGGTGCTGGTCTGCCTAAAGCGTATGGTGGTATCAACAATACTTTTGAATACAAGAGCTGGAGTCTCTCCGCATTCTTTGTCTATAGCCTTGGTGCGAAGATCTTTGATTCATCCGGTAAACGTCAGTTGGGCGTTGTTACCGACTGGAATATGCGCACTGATCTTTTTGACCGCTGGCGTGCTCCGGGCGATGTAACGCAATTTGCGCGTCCGACGCTGAATGAAAACACGTACGGTCTCCAAACCGGTAATCCATGGTGGAATACTACATTGTTTATTTACAAAGCAGATTATTTGCGCTTGAAGAATTTGTCTCTTGCCTATAAGATTCCTATGAAGCCGGAAAGTGCGATTCGCGGATTGAGCGTTTCCGTTTCTGCTTCAAATTTGTTTGTGATCACCAATTTTCCGGGACTGGATCCTGAACTCGTGCGCGACTTTGAAAACGCACAAGACCGCAACCTGAGCCCTAATGTAACTTATCTCACTCCGCCTCAGGAAAGAAGTTTCTTTTTAACCCTCAACGCCAATTTCTAAAAAAAAACACGTGATGAAAAAGATTTTGATACTGGTAGTTCTCTGCAGCATTGGATTCAGCTCTTGTAAGAAATGGCTTGATCAACCACCGGTTGGTGCTTTGCGTTCCGATCTGTTCAATACATCGAGTGACGCTCATCAAACACTCAACAGTTGTTATGATGCACTGGCCAACTTGTATGACGGGCGCATTCAGTCCATTGCCGAATTGCTAACGGATAACATCACCCAACCCAACACGAACAACGACCTTCGTTCTGTCTATTCACGACAAACCACGTTTTTCAACAGCACCACCAATAAGGTTTATCAAGACCTTTATACAGTTATATGGCGTTGCAATACGCTGCTTGACAACATAGATATCATTCCTGATTTTGC
>JAYTMF010000311.1:0-1976 GCA_043728755.1 Flavobacteriales bacterium | reverse complement strand
GGACTTGTTTCCGCTTTGGCTGTCGCATTCGTATTGAAATTTTTTGTGCGCAGTGCAGAACCAGGATATCTCATCATGGAAATGCCGCCGTACAGATTTCCCAAATGGGGACAAGTCATCATTCATCTCTGGGAGAAAATTCGCATTTTTGTTTTTGATGCAGGTAAAGTCATCCTCGCTATATCCATTGTGCTGTGGGCTTTAGCTTCTTATGGTCCGGGAGATAGAATTGAAAATGCCATCGCCGAAGTGCAGTTACCCATTGATCCAACTTCATCGGATACTGCTGACTACAAAAAACGTGTGAATGCCGTGAAGATAGAAAATTCTTACATCGGGATTCTTGGTCATACGATTGAGCCTATCATCAGGCCGCTGGGTTACGACTGGAAAATTGGCATTGCACTCATCACCTCATTCGCCGCGCGGGAAGTGTTCGTAGGAAGCATGGCCACCATTTATAGTGTAGGAGAAAATTTTGACGAAAACACCACCATGATCGATCGGTTAAAGAATGAAAAAAATAGTTTGACAGGACTGCCGGTTTACAACCTTGCGAGTGGAATCTCATTGATGATTTTCTACGTGTATGCCATGCAATGTATGGCTACGTTCGCCGTGGTAAAGCGCGAAACGAAGTCGTGGAAATGGCCGGTGATCCAGATTGTTTATATGGCCATGATGGCGTACATTGCATCGTATATCGTTTATAATCTATTGAATTGATGCAGGAGTTACTCGTTTCCATATCATTTCTTACGGCATTGTCTTATATCGGCTGGTTTGTCTACTCGCACTATTTTTCGTCTAAGAAAAAATGTGACGGATGTGTGGTGAACAAGCTCTATCAGGCGAAGATCGAAAAGTCAAAATCATAGTTTTTCAAGTGGACATTTCAACCGGCGCTCCCGGCAATTTTATTGATCGGCTGTTTTTTCAATCACGGATTGAATTGTTTTGCTACGCTTCTTCTGCAAATTTGCCGCAATCAATACACGATAAATTTTGACCATCTTCAATTCGATTGTATTCTTCTTCATTGCGCTCGTGTACAGCTCAGCCGGTTTTGGCGGAGGCAGTCTTTATCTCGCAATGCTCTCCCAATATTCCGGTTCGGAGTCGTTTGTCAGATTCACAGGTCTGAGTTGCAACACCGTTGTAACCGCTTCCGGAAGTATTCAATTTCAACTCAAGAAATGGATTGAATGGAAGTCGCTTTCGCTACTGTTGTTGTGTAGTGTTCCGCTATGCATCTGGTCTTCATCATGGCATCTAACCTCGAAGACTTATTTCATAGCACTCGGTTTTTGTCTGTTGTTGGCCGGTATTCTGATGCTGTTCCAAAAGAAAACATCGGTAAATGAGAAGGCTGTTATTAAGAATGCTTGGTATCTCTATCCGGCAAGTGCGGTCATAGGTTTGTTGTCCGGACTTACCGGAATCGGCGGTGGTGTTTACCTCTCACCGCTGCTACACCTTTCGCTGTGGGGAAGTGCCAAACATATTTCTGCGGCAAGCTGTGTTTTCATTCTGGTCAATTCTATTGTGGGTCTTGTCACGCAGTATTATGTACATGATGGAAGATTGCAGTATGAAGCGTTGTGGTTATTGGTCGCTGTGTTTGCAGGCGGACTTGTCGGATCAAAACTCAGCAGCAGTATCCTCAGTCAAAAAACAGTGCGCTTGATTACCGTGCTTCTTATCATCTTTGCATCACTGCGCATTTTATACAAGCACCTATGAAAATTAAGGTTCTCGCTTTTGGTTTTGCTGCTGATGTAATCGGTGAAAGGAATTTTACCCTGGAACTGCCGCAAGCCACGTCTACAGACGAATTACAACATTTATTGGAAGAAAAATACCACCGGTTGAAGGATGTATTAGCGTATTCAATTGCAGTAAACCAATCTTATATCTCTTCTTCAGTTCTCTTGAAGGAAAATGATGAAGTGGCGATCATACCGCCTGTCAGTGGA
>JAYTMF010000310.1:0-3690 GCA_043728755.1 Flavobacteriales bacterium | reverse complement strand
CAATTGAAACACCACCGGCATTGACAGCCACTTTTATCACTTTACCACGAAACTGAACATTAAATGAATATGCTTTCCATTGTTTTGGAAGTATGGGATTGAAAACGAGTTGGTCATTCTGAACACGCATTCCTCCAAAACCTTGAACGATACTCATCCACGTGCCGGCCATACTGGTGATATGCAATCCTTCGTGCGCTTCGTGATTGTAATCATCAAGGTCAAGCCTTGATGTGCGAACATACATTTCATACGCCTTCTCATCATAGCCAAGTTTAGCCGCCAGAATAGCATGCACACATGGCGAAAGTGAACTCTCATGTACAGTCATCGGTTCATAGAAATCGAAATTGTCTCTTATCGTTTTCTCATCAAAATGATCTTCAAAAAAGTACAATCCTTGTAAGACATCCGCTTGCTTAATGAAACACGAACGCAGAATTCGATCCCAACTCCAATGCTGATTTATAGGTCGCTCGGCATCCTTCAAGTCCGATGCCTTCATCAACTCCTTGTCCATAAAGCCATCTTGTTGAAGATAAATGTTGCTTCCCTCAATCTTTCCAAAATACATATTGGCAATGATGTGCTTCCATGTCCCCGTCTCCTTTGCTTCATCAAAACTATAGTTCTGAAATTTCTTCTTCAGCAATTCACCATTTTTCTCGCTCAAGAATGCGATCACTTCCATGCAATACTTCATACACCAAATAGCGAAATAACTGGTGTACCAATTGTTGTTCACATTGTTCTCATACTCATTGGGACCGGTAACGCCATGCATTACGTATTGCATTTTCGCTTCACTCCAATGCACGCGTTGTGACCAGAAACGTGCAATCGCAATCAATACATCAATTCCGTATTCGCCGAGATAAGATGTATCTCCAGTGTATCGCACATAATTATAAATACCGTATGCAATAGCGCCGTTCCTATGCAATTCTTCGAATGTGATCTCCCATTCGTTGTGACATTCTTCTCCATTCATGGTGACCATGGGATAGAGTGCTGCACCATTGGTAAAACCCAATTTCTGTGCGTTCTCAATGGCGCGTGGCAAATGATCGTAACGATAAACCAGCAATTGACGAGCGACGTGTTGCTCTTTCGTACTCATGTAAAACGGAAGGCAATACGCCTCGGTGTCCCAATATGTGGAACCACCGTATTTCTCGCCGGTGAAGCCTTTAGGACCGATGTTGAGCCTAGAGTCCTCGCCTGTATATGTTTGATTCAAATGAAAAATATTGAAGCGAATAGCCTGTTGCGCTTCATCATCACCTTCTATCACAATGTCGGCAAGTCTCCATATTTCGTCCCACTTCTCAATTTGATTTGCGAGCATCTTGTCAAAACCAAGATCATGAGCTCTTGCCACAGCTTTCTTTGACATGTTCAACAAATCTGCTTTGTTGTAATTCAATGATGACAGAACACTTACATATTTTATGAGGGTAATGGTCTCGCCCTGATTGACGCCCTTCTCAAAAGTATTCTCTGCAAAAAAATATTTCGAAGAATGATGATATGTCGGTTGTACTTCTCTGCCTTTCAAAAAGACTTGTGTCTTCATTCCAACTGCAACATCAAATTCTGTTTTCCTAGTGCGCGTTATTACGTATCCTTCACCTTCATTCGATTCATTTGCTATTGGTTCCCAGAATTTCTCCTCGTAATTCGAATCATGATTATGGACATCACCATCAAGATATGGTTGAAACTTGATCATCCCTGTGAAGTTGAGCGGACTCACTGAATATCGAATCACTGCGGTCTCATCATCTGCCATCGAACAAAATCGCTTGGCTTCCACATGGACTTTTTTACCTGATGGCAATTCAATGCCAAACGTTCGAAGTAGATATCCTTCTTTCATATTCAATACACGACGAAAACCGGAGATGATGCAAGTAGCAAAATCAATTTCTTCGTCATCGACCCAAACGTGAATACCAATCCAGTTTGTGCTGTTTAGCACTTTGGCGAAATATTCCGGATAGCCATTTTTCCACCAGCCAACTCTCGTTTTATCAGGATAGTAGACACCTGCAACGTAGCTGCCTTGTAATGATGGGCCGGTGAATTTTTCTTCATGATTCGCTCGCTGACCAAAGCGTCCATTGCCAATTGAAAATATGCTTTCTGAAGATCGGTGATGCTTTCGCTTGAATCCTACTTCAATAATTTTCCACGGATCCGTTATCAGGTATTTTATCATCTCTTGCTATACATGTTTGATAATGCACATGAATTCCCACAGCGCACTTCCATTCTAGGTTTCAAATTCCGCAGCCAAATTAGGGAACGTGTACAAAATACACCAAGCCAATTTTTTTACTCCGCCACAAGTGATTTCATTGAAGCCCCAAAAACTAAATAGTACACGCAAGTCGGGTGCCATCAACAATCGCCCTTTTTGCGTCTAGTTCGCCGGCTTCCTTCGCTCCACCGATGATGTGCACCTTATGACCGGATTCTATCATTTCGTCATAAAGCTTTCGCTCACTTTCCTGACCAGCACAGACTACAATGTTGTCGGCTTCTACGGTAAAGTCTTGTCCATCTCTGGTGAATTCAATTCCCGATGAAGTGATTCTTTTGTATTCTACTCCATCCAGATAATTTACCCCGTACTTCTTTAACTCTTCTCGGTGAATCCATGCTGTCGTTTTGCCCAATGCTGCTCCGGGCTTACCCTTTTTTCGTTGAAGTATCGTAATCATTTTTTCAGGTTTCGCTCTGTTGGGGTGCATATCTACTCCACCACGATGAGAGAGGGTATCATCTATGTTCCAACGCTCAATAAAATCCTTCCTTGTTTCCGGTTCACTTCCTTTCAGTAAAAACATTGCTGTATCAATTGCGATTCCTCCAGCGCCAATAATGACCACCTTGTTGCCTGTGGACATTTTATCTCTCAATACATTAGGATAACTCAACACATGTGGTAAATCAATTCCATCGATGAGGATTTTTCTTGGATGCACACCACTTGAGAAAACAATCTCTTCAAATGACAATGCGTCTTTTAATTCAAATCTCGTATTCAATAAAAGGTTTACGCCATACTTGTCCATCATCACTCGATAGTATCGCAACGTCTCATAAAACTCTTCCTTGCCGCTAACTACTTTGGCCATGTTCAGTTGACCACCGATCTCCTGAGCGCTTTCGAAAAGCGAAACATCATGTCCGCGCTGAGCGGCTGTTACAGCAAATGAAAGACCCGCCGGACCTGCACCTACAACAGCTATTTTTTTCTTCACCAGAGCTGCTTCCATTTTCCATTCGGACTCTTTGCACGCAAATGGATTGACAAGGCAACTCGCTACTTTCTGATTGAAGATATGATCAAGGCACGCCTGGTTACAAGCAATACACGTATTGATTTCGTGGCCCTTTCCCTCCGCAGCTTTGGCAACAAAATCAGGATCAGCGAGAAAAGGACGTGCCATAGAAACCATATCCGCAAATCCATCTTCAAGAATCTGTTCAGCCAACTCTGGCGTGTTGATCCTATTGGTTGTGATCAATGGAATTTTCAATTTTCCCATAAGACTTTTCGTCACCCAAGTGTAAGCTCCGCGCGGCACCATTTGAGCGATCGTAGGGATGCGTGCCTCATGCCAACCGATTCCTGTATTGATCAATGTTGCTCCCGCTTTTTCAATGGCAAGCGCCAACTTT
>JAYTMF010000309.1:0-5454 GCA_043728755.1 Flavobacteriales bacterium | reverse complement strand
GTAACAGCCGTATAGAACCATCGGTTCAATTCTATTCCCGCCATTTCATCAATCAGGTATCCTTGATCTACAAATACACATGGCCATTGACCACCTTGCGCTTTATGACATGTAATTGCATATGCAAATTTCACCTGCAACGCGTTGAAATAGGGGTCGCTGTAAACTTTTTTTCGCAATTGCGCATTATTGGTGATGTCCGGATAATCCTGTGCTATCAGATTGCCGAGCTCTTTTATTTTGTCATAAGGCAGAGAAGCAGTTTCTTCCCATATCGAATTACACAGCAGGATAGTTTCGAATTCCGGTTCATCGGGATAATCAACAAGTTTTACGATCGCTTTGCAGAAGTGAAAGGATTCGCGGTCTTCAAATTTTAGAACGCGCTGAATTTGAATTGTATCACCATTGGCAAGAAATCCGGCCTGTGAAGTTTTGTCATCGAGCCAGAAATAGTTGTTGCGCAGTATCATCATGCGATCTCCGGAGTTGATCTCTTCTTCATGCCACAAAATTCTGGACCGCACCTGTTGGTTGAAGAGATTCGCGCGTTTATTGCTTCGCGTTAGGATGATCATATCATCCTTTCCGTATTTGGAATAAGCATCTTCAAAATAGGATTGCAGATCATCATCCACGCGTACTACATCTTTATATGCACCAATAGTGAATTGTGGAAGAGCAGTCTCGCCGGCTATCACCTGGTTGCGGATGGTGGTTGCATTTTCTAAAATACCCGATCCTGCTTTTTGGCGAATCACTTCCGTAAGTTCAATGGCTGCGATATTCAACGAATATTCCCGCTGCATGTGATCTAGATCGAGCGCCGGACTTTTCGCGCTTCCTACAGGCGGCAACTGAGCTGCATCTCCAATGAGCACAAGACTGCAACCTTCACCGCTAAAAACATGGGTGATCAGATCGTCTAACATGTTTTCCATACCCAATTCGTTCATCGAATTTCCTGTGCCGATCATTGAAGATTCATCGACGAAATAGACAGTGTTGGTTTTTTCATTATCGCGCAACTCGAACCATCCTTTGCCGGATTTATCCGCTTTTCGTGTATAGATCTGCCGATGAATGGTCCATGCTTTTCTGCGCGAATAATTGCCAAGTACTTTTGCGGCCCTACCTGTTGGAGCGAGCAGTACCACCTGCACTCCGAGTTCTTCCAATGTGGTTACCATTGCACTCACACAAGTAGTTTTACCGGTTCCGGCATAGCCTTTTACCATCAGCGCACACTTCGCCTTTTCCGAAAACATCATTCGGGTAAAAGCATAAAATAATTTTTCCTGTCCAGTTGTTGGTTCAAATCCAAATCGTGATTTCAGCCTGGAGAAAAAATTGACTTGTCTGCTATCGGTAAGATCTTTCTGAATCAAAAAAGGGTGAGAATAAGTGGCAAAGAAAGCCTCATGCGAAAATCAATCACTAGTTTCGCTGCGTTAATTCTGAACATGTCACCATTTAGTCCCGAAATAGCTGCTCATGCATTGATTCCTAAAGAATTTCTGAATCAGGCTTCATCCTTGCATTTTGCGCTGCATCTGGGTCAACATTATGTTGAAGCGGCACTGGCCGAAGCCGCCGGGGGCGAATTTCACTGGGCACGAGCTTTCAAAACTGAAAACGAAGCGCAGCATGAGAATGATGTCATCGAATTCGTCACGGCAAGAAATTGGAATGAACGGGTATTTAGGAAGTGTTCGATCAGTTTTGATGTGATGAAATTTGCATTGGTGCCATCAGCGTTTTACAGCCAGGAAAGCGCAGTGACTTTTCTCGAATTCAATTGTGGTGCAGTTGTGAATGATGTTCATAGTGCTGAAATTCGTGAAGTCAATGCGTTTCTTATCTACGAATCGCCACAATGGATCAATGATCTCACACGCATCTTTCCCAACGGAAGATTTTTTCCCTCGGCTTATTTGTTTCTTAAACACGCATGTGTCGTTTCTGCACAAAAGAAGGAAACACTCATAATAGCCTATACCGGATCTTTGATGTTGCTGGCTATTTTCAGAGATGGAAGGCCACTTTTATTGAATGGATATCCTGTACAAAATGAAGAGGATGTTCTCTACCATGCGTCAAATGCGGCAATGCGGCTGCAAGTGGATTTTGAGAATGTGCCGCTTTTTATTTATTCTTTATCGGGCGATAAGGCGTTACACAATCTGATGAAACATTACAACCGTAATTGCACTTCTATGTTTGAAGACGAAAAGTCATCCGGAAATGAGGCCACTTTTATCACTCACCTGCACATGCTATGCGCATAATTTCTGGAAGTCTTAAGGGAAGAAATATTCTCACCCCCAGAAATTTCAAAGGCAGACCTACCACGGATTTTGCACGCGAAGGCTTGTTTAATGTGTTGAGCAATCTCATAGATTTTGATGGAGTGGCGATCCTGGATTTATTTGCAGGCACAGGTGCTTTTGGTTTAGAATGTATATCGCGTGGTGCATCATCCGCGATTTTTGTGGAGATACAATCGCTTCACGTAAAATCCATTGCCGATAATTTTCGAGCGTATGAAATTTCCACCGCGAGTACTGTGCGTCAGGATGTATTCAAGTTTTTGAAGATGCATCGGAATCCTGTCGATCTTGTTTTCGCTGATCCTCCGTATGAACTTGAATATCTAGAGTCGATTCCTGAATTGGTTTTGCAGCCGGAAGTTTCGGTAGAGGGTGGAATTTTTGTACTCGAGCATGGCAAAGGACATGCGTTCTCAGGACATCCGCACTTTCTTCAGGAGCGGTCCTATGGTAGCGTTAGGTTTAGTTTCTTTCAACGCTCAGTCTGAATTTTCCTTTAGGTTTGTTGTCATGAAACGAATTGCTGTTTTTCCGGGTTCATTCGATCCAATCACTCGTGGTCACGAAAATATAGTGAGACGCGCCGTTGGCCTATTTGATGAGATAATCGTAGCCATTGGTGTGAATACCACCAAGCAGGCCATGTTCGAAATCGAAAAGAGAAAGGATTGGGTGAGTAAGACTTTTGCCGACTTACCTTCTGTGCGCATTGAAATGTATGAAGGGCTGACCATGGATTTCTGCAAAGCAAACAAGGCCACATATTTGCTTCGCGGCTTGCGCAATGGCAGCGATTTTGAATACGAGCGAACAATAGCACACATGAATAAGGCATTGTGGAGTGAGCTGGAAACCGTATTGGTATTCACCGATCCTGAGTTCGCGTCTGTACATAGCACTGTAATTCGTGAAATCATCAAAAATAATGGCGATGTTTCTCAGTTCCTACCTGATAAGGTCAATATCCATGCATAATTTCATTCTTACTTTTTCTTTCATTCTTATCACACTGTTGGCGTCAGCCAAAGAAGTTGTCATAGAAGGCATGGCTCCGGAATGTGATGGGAAATCAATTACCGTCTTCATCATCAGCGATTACATTTCGGAGAAACGTGAATTACTTCAAACAGTTGAGATATCAGCCAAAGGAGAATTCCGGTTGAATGTTGACATCGCAGAAACACGTGTCATTATTCTTTCGATCAATAGAGTAGAAGGCTTGATTTACGCCGAGCCGGGTCAGATCTATCATGTGAGCTTTCCGTCAGTTAAAACCGCGGAAGTGAAAAAGTTTGATAGAACGCAGGTAGAGATTTCCTTTGAAAATGCTCCCGCCGCGGATCTCAACGTGTTGATCAGAAATTTCAATGCAGATTTTATTTCCTTTATCAATTCGCACTATTATGATTTTGCTATCAGTGAATATAGTGGTTCGGGATCCTACCTAAAGGCCATTGGTGCGAAAATTCAGGAGTCTGATTTATACAAAACAACAGGCAAGGTCGACAGTTCAAAACATACTTCAGCCAATGTTTTTTCGCAGGTTCTTGACGACTTTTCCAATGAGATAGAAAAAAAATATAGTCCGTATTCCGATAATGTTTTTTTCGATGATTACATCACATACTCTCTTGCGGAATTAGAATTGATGGCAGGGAAAAAGAGAATGGCTTTTTATTGCGATTACTTTATGTCCAAAAGTTTACTCTTGCAGAATCCGGCATACATGCGATGTTTCGATATTTTCTATAACAATTTTCTCACGAATCAATCCAGAGAAAAACAAGCTTCCATTGCGAAGGCTGTCAATGTCGAAAGAAGTGCGGATCGCTTAAACGAAATTTTTGATGGCGACTCTACTGTGCTTTCTTCTCAAATTCGAACTCTATCGGTCATCAAAGGATTGAATGAAATTTATTACAATAAGAATTTTACACGAGTTGCCATTGAGCAAACGTTGAATAGTGTAAACGAAAGATCAAAGGAATTGAGGTCAATTGCCGTCAATGTGTTGAGTGAATTGAAGAAATGCAATGAAGGTTGGAAGCTCGAAGATTTCACGCTGGTTGATCAGGACGAGCAGAAGTGGCGATTGTCGGAACATGATGATACACCGACTTACTTCTTATTTTTTGCCTCATGGAATAGCACTGCATTGAAAGAAATGCAGATATTGAAAAATCTGAAGGAGAAATACGGAAAGCAGATCCATTTTGTCGCAATAAACATGGATGATGATTATGAGACATTCAAAAAGTATATGCAGGAGCATAAGGACCAAAAGTTCACATACTTATATGCTGCCGGTGATCCATTACTCACGGAAAAATTCAAAGTAAGAGCAATTCCACACGCGTTGATGATAGACGATACGGGGCTTGTTATGTATTCATTCACCCGAAAACCATCGGAGGGAATCCAGATGGAATTTGATAAAATGGTTCAGATCAGCAATCAGAAACAACAAGGACCTAAAACCTGGAAGGAAAAAAATTGATCGGGAATGTGGTGATTACACCAATGCATCCAGCCGTTGAATACCCGGCGCTCGTTCAGATAGAAATCCTTCTGCGAGCATAAATCCCGAAGGCCTTCCCATTTGCATTGCGCGAGCGTGAAGAAAATCAAAATAATCGGACCCGGAGATCGGAGTTCTTAGCTCGGTAGAGGTGGGATCATAAAATTGCGATCCAAAACATTTTAGAGCTTGGATTTTTTGTTCCCAGCTATCTGTGATATCAAATACAAAGTCCGGTTGGTGATAGTAATCTTGAACAAAGCTATAAACTGCTGCCGGCCTCCACGACATTTGATTTTGACCATCGTAGCGCGTTTCAATTTTTTGTAAACCTGCGTAGTAGCATGATTCCCGAATAAGTTTAGATGCTCGGCCATGATCGGGATGGCGATCAGAAGGTGCCGGGCAAAGGACAGTTTCAGGTTGATACTTCCTTATCAATTTGATTATACTCATCATGCTTTCTTCATTGTGTTGAAAGAAGCCATCTCTGAGACCGATATTTTCGCGCACAGCAACACCAAGAATGATAGAGGAAGCTGCTGCTTCTTGATCTCGCAGTTCAGCGCTTCCTCTGCTACCTAATTCGCCACGCGTGAGATCGAT
>JAYTMF010000308.1:0-4262 GCA_043728755.1 Flavobacteriales bacterium | reverse complement strand
CAATTGAATGATGATCTCGGTTTCAGACATGGTTGTTTCTATAGATTTCAAAAATGAGAAGCATACAGAAACGCACAACAATTCGGGAAAGTGTTTTTCAACAGAATGAAAACGAGAATGGAGTTAGAGTGATAATGAGAAAAAAACGGAGGAAATCAACATCGCCGTACAGTGAATTTTCCTTCAAACTTGGATGAAGTTGTCAAGTTCGCTGTAGAGAATACTATACAGAAAGGACCAATGAGAATAAGTTCGCGATTCCTCATTCTCGTTCTGCTTCTCAATCTGGAAATTGTGATCCCGAAGGGATTCGAACCCCTGACCCACAGATTAGAAATCTGTTGCTCTATCCAACTGAGCTACGGGACCATTAAACTTCAAAGTCCAAAATCTAAAGTCCGTAAACTTCAAATTTTGAACTTCAATTTTGTCGGGGTGGCAGGATTCGAACCTACGACCTTCTGCTCCCAAAGCAGACGCGATACCGGGCTACGCTACACCCCGAGGTGTCTTTGATAGATCAGGCCAAAAGTATTCGCCCAATCGATGTTATCAGTTCGCAAATATGGGGGTTAATTCCATACCTGACAACTTCTGCGGAGAGGGGGGGATTCGAACCCCCGGTAAGAGTTACCCCCTACGACAGTTTAGCAAACTGTTGGTTTCAGCCACTCACCCACCTCTCCTGAGGTCTCAAAATTTTTGAGGCGGCAAATGTAGATAATCTTATCCCGCTTCCAAGACAATACTTAAAAAAACAAGGAACTCATTTGTAATCAGCTGCTCAAGGCAGCCGGGTATGCGAGAATCGCACAACGGATGATCGCTTTGGATCACTTCAAACCGACTTCGGTCTATGACAGCACCTGTCGGAGGAGCTTTAAACCATCAAATACACCAATCCCATAAGTAACACGAATGAAAGAATGTTCAACACAATCCCGGCCTTCAACATGTCTTTGCTGTGTATGAATCCACTGCTGTAGGCAATGGCGTTGGGTGGTGTACTCATCGGAAACATAAAATCACAACTCGCTGCGATGGTTACTGGAATGGCGAATACAACGGGCGAAATACCTGCGCCTACAGCCAATGCAGCCACTACCGGAACAAAGATGTTCACCATGGCTATGTTGCTCATCAGCGCTGTTAGCGCCAATCCAATTAAACACAACAAACTCACAAACAGAAAAACATTCGTCTTATCTATTGACTCCATGGATTGTGTGATAGTACTCACCAAGCCGCTTTCCGAAAAGGCTTCCGCGAGGCTCATTCCTCCGCCAAACATGAGCAATATGCCCCATGGCAATTTTTCAGTGTCACGCCATTCTAAAATGGTTTTCTGCTGGCCAGCTCCGGCAGGTATTATGAATAGCGCACTACCCATGATGATGGCAATGGCGGTGTCGGTCAATTCAATGCCTAGTGGTTTTAGAATTTGAGAAATTGGTCCCTGAATCAACCACATTATTGCTGTCAGCAGAAATACAATGAAAATTCTCTTTTCGGATTTCGACCATTTTCCAAGCGCGTTCAATTCAGTTTTGATGATCTCATGACCCAATTCGAATTTGCCTAGTTTGTTAGGGTAGATCACTTTCACCAACATGAAATAGGCAGAGATGAGCAACACAAAGGAAAAGGGTAATCCGAATTTCATCCACTCCAAAAATGTCACTTCATAATGGAAGGACTTGTCCAGAATGCCCGCCATACTTGCGTTCGGTGGTGAACCGACAAGCGTTGCAATTCCGCCAATGCTCGCTCCATACGCAATGGACAACATCAGTGAGGTAGCGAAATGTTTCGTGCCTTTGTGAGTGAGTAAATGGTCTTTGTTGACGAGAAGAAGAACTACAGAGCTCGCGATCGGCAGCATCATCAGTGTGGTGGCGGTGTTGCTGATCCACATGCTTATCAGATACGACGCAAAAAGAAATCCAAAGATGATCCTGTTTGCTCCGGTGCCCGTCTTATTCACGATCCCCAATGCCAGCCTTCGATGAAGATTCCATTTCTCCATGGCAAGCGCAATGATGAATCCACCTAGAAATAAAAAAACAAATCGATTGCTATATGCGAGACAGGTTTTTTCCAGATTCATTACTCCTAGCAGTGGAAATAACATGATGGGCAGCAGCGATGTGATCGCCATTGGAACCGTTTCCGTGATCCACCAGATCAGCATCCAGACAACGATGCCCAATACCTTCGCTTGTGCCACGTCAAGTCCCAGTGGATTCACCCACCAAGCTACAAGAAAGAGTAAAGGTCCAAGTACAAGTGAAACAAAATTGCTTTTTGACATCTCTGGTAAAATTAGCGGACTCATTGAACCTGCGTAGAATGTTCAAACTGAGTTTTCATGCAATCGATGTCAGTTTATTCCATAGATCATCCATGTGCGAATAACTTCGCGGCGATGGAGGAAAGATTATTAAAGAAAAACCAGGAAATCGAAATCAGGATTGCTGATATGGCGTTTGGTGGTGTTGGAATTGGTAAAATAAAAACTGAAATAGGTGAGTTTGCCGTATTCGTTCAGAATACGATTCCCGGTCAGCTCGTGAAAGCGCGTGTTGAAAAAGCTCAGAAGCGCTTCGCGGAATGCAAGCTTCTCGAAGTCATCGAAAATTCTCCGGATGAAATCAACTTGCCATATCAACCGATTCCGGGTGCTCCATATGCAACGTTGCCAATCGAAAAACAAACGGAATACAAAAAAAGAACAACACTTGATCTCTTCAAAAGGATTGGTAAAATCGAAAGCATCGACTCACTGTTTGATGAATTTATTCATTCACCGGATGTATGGCATTATCGAAATAAGATGGAGTATTCGTTCTCCGTTATTCGATACGATCTCGCTAGCAAAGTGGAATCGGATGATTTTGGATTGGGATTTAAACACCGTGGAACTTGGTGGTGTGTCGAAAATCTGGACAATGACTCTGGACTCTTCGATGAAGAGCTTGAAAAAAATATTCACGTCATCAGAAAATTTTGTGAGTCAACAGGGTTGCCTTCATGGCATCCGCCAAAACGCATTGGCTTCTTCAGATACCTCGTGGTAAGAAAAAGTTTTCACACAGATCAGCTACTCATCAATCTGGTGACTTCTGCCACAGAAGTGGAGGAATTTGATGCGAAAGCTTTTGTTGAATTGTTGCAGCAGCTTTTTGGTGAACGCTTGGCCGGTGTCATTCATACTATCAACCCCAACACTGGCGATCGTATTGATCCTCTGTTGGGTAAAACAATTTTGCTCCATGGTGAACCAAAAATCGTCGAGATCATCAATGGACTTCGCTTCGAGATAAGCATGACGAGTTTTTTTCAAACCAATCCGCGAAGTGCAGAAAGGTTATACAACAAAGTGATCGAATATGCAGGAGTGAACGACGAGGACGACGGTAAGTATATTCTTGATCTGTTTTGCGGAACGGGAACAATTACGCAATTGCTCGCCAAGCAGAGCCATCGAAAAGTAGTGGGCGTCGACATTATTGAAGATGCCATTTTGGACGCGCGTGCAAATGCGATACGAAACGGGATAGATCATCTCGAATTTTATGCTGCCGATGTAGGAAAATTTTTACTCGAATATCCCGATTTTAGAGGCAAAATTTCTTGTCTCGTTTTGGATCCGCCACGCGGTGGAATTGCGCCGAAAACGTTGCGTAAAGTAATGGCACTGGATGCTGATCGGATTGTTTATGTCTCCTGTAATCCTGCAACGCAGGCGCGCGATGCAATGGATATGAAAGCGGAGGGATATGAATTGAAGCGCATTAGTCTTGTGGATCAATTCCCACACACTTCGCACATCGAAACGGTCGCTGTTTTCGAAAGGAATTGACGTGACATTTTATTCTGAAAATGAATTTTTCAATTACATAATGGAAAAAAAACTCGATAGCGAATTCTGGTCCAACAGATGGAAGGAGGGTCAAACCGGTTGGGATGTGGGCGAAGTATCAGCACCGTTTATTCCTTTTTTTGAAAGTCTGAGTGATCGTTCCATCCGTATTTTGATACCCGGTTGTGGCAACGGATACGAGGGTGAGTATTTGTGGAAAAATGGTTTTCATAATGTCCATATTCTCGACATATCAGATTGGCCATTGGCAA
Source organism: Flavobacteriales bacterium (assembly GCA_043728755.1). GTDB lineage: Bacteria > Bacteroidota > Bacteroidia > Flavobacteriales_D > Sanyastnellaceae > JAIBBG01. The sequence goes on along the minus strand of JAYTMF010000308.1, from coordinate 128 downwards.
ATTTTCAAAAGCGTGTTCCGGATTTTCGCTCGGAACAACTGATCTGCGCGGATTTTTTTTCATTGAATGAAAAGTTTGACCTTGTCATTGAGCAAACATTTTTCTGTGCACTCGATCCTTCTCTGCGC
>JAYTMF010000307.1:0-2284 GCA_043728755.1 Flavobacteriales bacterium | reverse complement strand
GAAAACTCGATCATCGTGATGACTTCTTCCTGCCTTTTGTTGAGCACTTTATAACCCAAATAAAACTCTTTGAGTGCCAACTTGCGACTGTTTCCGGATTCATCCTCGAGTGTCAGCGTGCTATTGAGGGCAAGGAAAAACGCGGTGAGATCACCAATGGGTGAAGCATTTACAAAATTCCCGGCCACCGTTCCAATGTTTCTGATGGGAGTTGAAGAAACAAGTTTGAGATGCTTATACAGATTCGGGAATGCCGCATTCAAACTATTCGAATTCATCATGTCACTTACTGTGCATGCACCACCGACAAAACAAATGTTCTCCGCTACATTGATCTCATGCATGTCAGTTCGATCATTGATGAATTGAATAAACGACTCTTCGGTTTCATGATGTTTCTGAACGTATAAATCCGTACCTCCTCCAACTACTAGCTGTCCCTTTTGATGCACTTCAATTTCAAGTAGCTTCAATCGTTGTGGAATAGACGTGAAATATTCCGGAATGAATTTATTCTTCGCCAGCCAGGATACCGGCTGAGTGCAATCCTTCAGTTTCAATAGATCTGCAATATTTGAAGCTGCGCGCTCGATAGATTTATAACCGGTACAACGGCAAATGTTGCCATCGATGTCATTGATTATTTCATCATACGAAGGCGCCCTATCCGATAAACATGAACCGCAAAGAGATACAACAAACCCTACAGTACAAAAGCCGCATTGCGTTCCGGACTCATCCACCAAAGCCTGTTGCACGGGTGAAAGTTGCTCCATATTCAACCCTTCGATACTGACAACGTGCTTACCGTTCACGTTACCCAATGGGGTGATGCACGATGTCAACGATTTATACTTCACCTGCTCACCACTTGCTTCTCCAACAAGAATGGTACACGCACCGCAATCACCCTCACGGCATCCGATTTTCGTTCCGGTTAAATTCCGGTGATAACGCACGAAGTCGAGAAGCGTTGTTCCTGCTGCGATGTCAGTCGATATCAATTCATTGTTAAGTATAAATCGTGTCATATTCATTCCACCTAAAATCTACGTTGTGCAATTGTTGGATATTCTAAATATACCAAACTCACCATTGTAAGTTCGAATCAGACACAACTTTCCCTTTGTTTGTTTGCGGTTCAAAGGTACAGGAATCGCCAATGAAGTTTAGTGTGAGGCGGCTGATAATGTCACATTAAGACACATTATTTCGAACACAAATAATTTCAGCAGCAATACTGATGGCGATTTCCATTGGCGTTTTACTATGAATACTGAGCCCAATAGGAGCGTGTACCCTTGCTATGTTCTCTTCTGAAAATCCCTCGCTCCTCAAATCATTGAAAAGTTTGCGCACCTTTTCTTTGCTGCCGAGCATTCCGATATATCTATAGTCTCTTCCCAGTAAATTCCTCAACGCAATAAGATCCGTTCTGTATCCAGTGGTCATCAACACAACAAAAGAATTTCTCCCTTCCGGCATTTTCTGTGCGGCAATTTCATACGAAATGATTTCCTTTTCATCTGCAAATTCATTTGCCTCCATCGTATTCAAGGCATTCCGATCATCGAAAACAATCACCTCAAAATCCAGAAGTTTCATGCATTGGGAAAGCGCAAGGCTTACATGTCCTCCGCCCACGATGTATATTTTGTCCTTCTCCACTAGGCTTTCAGCGTAACACCATTGCGAGTCACTGATTCTTTCATAGGTGAATTTCATTTTCGGAGACACGCCATTTTGCACGAACAAATTCAACTCGTTGAGTTTCAAAACGGCCGGTTCATGCGTTTCAAAAGCTTGCGTTATCTTTTGTAATTCGCTGAGATGGGTTTCGTTTAAAAAATAAAAAGCAACCGTCTGTTCACCCGAACAGATCATTCCTGATTTATTTCTTTCAATATTTGTCTGATGAATCTGACGCCTGCTCATTGCATCCTTTTGTCCACTGTTCAATAAACTCACGGCAAAGTCTACAAGCTTTTGTTCCATCACGCCGCCACCAATACTGCCGTGCATCTCGCCTTTATGTGAGACGAACTGCCTGAAACCTTGACGACCCGGACTGCTGCCTTCGCTGTGCAGCACATAAAGAAGACACAAAGTTTTGTGCTTCTTTAATTCGATGAACAAATGCTCCCAGAAATTCATTGAATAAATCTAATATCTAAATAACCATATAGGATTTCACCGGATGCCTGATTCTAAAACCAATAAACACTCACGGCGTAATACACGGTGATCAAACCCGAAAAAATATTGCTTGCTACAAATCGCTTAT
>JAYTMF010000306.1:0-2506 GCA_043728755.1 Flavobacteriales bacterium | reverse complement strand
ATGGCTTATGGTAAGCGCATTGTTCTTTTCACTTCAGTATGTTACCGGAACACTGATTACGGCGTCAGGCAATTTAAGATCATTAATCTTCATTGCATTTGCAGGTATGGTGTACAACATCGTTCTCAATATTTTCTACATTCCGACTTTGGGAGCAGAAGGAGCAGCCCGTGCAAGTTGTTTTACACAAGCTATGATTTTTATTGCTCAGACGGTCGTTGTGATGCATCGCTTTCATCGCGGATCTGCACGCGAAATAATTGTACGCACTGCTGTTTTTTCCGCTATTGTTCTTCTCACCGGAGGCATTCTCACCTCTCACCATTTCAACGCAAGTAACCAATACTTACTCGGGGGAATTTTTATCGTTGTTTGCTTTGCGACGACACTCCTGACAGGAATGCTGGATTACCGGCAAATACCCATGCTGCTTAAATCGCGTAATACAACCCCTTAATTTTACACCATTTCCGATTCCATCGATCATGACTGACCAAAACAACGAAAACAAGATTGTCTCCTTGGAGTCAACCAATCTCCTCATTCTGCTTTACAAATGGCGTAAGCCCATCATCATTGTGTGCACTGTGGCTACGATCGTATCAGCGGCCATCAGTTTATTGATGAAGGAAAGATACCGGAGTACAGTGGTATTGTATGCTGAGCAACAACACTCTTTCGGAGCTCAATTACTGGAAGACGTGCAAAAGGAGGACTTACTCACCTTCGGAGAAGAAGAAGACGCTGAACGCCTGTTACAGGTGATCAATTCCGATAAAGTGCGCAATCGAATTATTGAGAAATACATTCTTTGGGATGTGTACAACATCAGTATAGACCAGCGAGGTGCCAATACATTGATTGCAAGAGAATATCAGAATAACGTTTCGGCGAAGCTTACAAAGTTCGGTTCAGTGGAAGTATCTGTTTTGGATGAAAAGCCAGAACGCGCACGCGACATGGCTAACGATATTGCCAGCTTCACTGATTCTGTTGCGAATAAAATGAGTAGCGACAGAGCTTTGCAAGCCTTTCGCTATGCCGAAGGTTCTCTGACCAAACTCGGCGAAGAAGTTCGTCTCATGGAAGACTCTATGCAAACATTGCAGGAAATGGGTGTTTATAGCTATAGCGATCAAATTTCCGCACTCACTGAAATGTATGGAACAGCAATCGCCGGAGGACATCCGGACAGAGCGCAGAAAATAAAAGATCAAATGGACTTTTTGTCGAAGTACGGAACAGCCTACAATAAACTTGAGGTGAATCTTTCTGAGTCCTATGAGAAACTGGCTACACTTCGCAAGCGCTATGATCTCATGAAAATCGATGTCGACAGTAAAATACCCGTGATGCGCATTGTGGACAACGCCAGTGCTGCCGACAAAAAATCATTTCCGATACGGTGGCTCATTGTTGCCATGAGCACTGCGTCTGCTTTCGTCTTTACTGTTATTTTCCTTCTGCTTTGGGATAACTTCAAACGTCTACGCTCCGAAGGAAGATTATAAAAAGCACTTACCGAACCGTTCATGCTCAATGCGATAAAACAACGTTGGTTATATATCAGCTCTGCAATTTTTGTAGTGCTAATGGCATTTGGTATTTACAATGAGTTTCCATATATCACATTGCTTCCGTTGGCGCTTGTTGTCTTATGGGCCGCATTCTACAAACTCGAATATTTGTTCTTTACCATCGTCTTCTTCACACCACTGTCCATCAATATTGAAGAATTAGAGATTGGTTCGGTAAGCATGTATCTTCCCACAGAACCTCTTCTTTTCGGAATACTTGTCCTATTTATTTTTAAAACTCTCTCTGGCAAAAGCGTTGACAAAAAAATTCTTTTGCATCCAATGAGTTTGTTGATTTACGCATATCTCGCGTGGATGGCACTCACCTGCATTACAAGTGAATTTCCATTGGTGAGTTTCAAATTTCTACTCACGAGACTTTGGTTCATCGCTACATTTTATTTTATTGCCACACATATTTTTAGTGACCTAACGAAGATCAGGAAGTATTTTCTGTTTTATCTTTTTCCTCTGGCGTTGGTGATCATCTACACTGTCGTAAGGCATGCACAACACGGGTTCGATAAAGATTCATCCCATTGGGTGATGGAACCTCTCTTTAAAGATCATACAAGTTACGGTGCCGTTCTCGCCATGTTTTTTCCGGTAATGATCGGCTTGCTGATGCAGAAAAAAATGAATTTGCTTCTGCGCGTTATGCTAGGTATCGGCTTCGTCATTCTTTGTACGGGACTTATACTTTCATACACTCGGGCGGCTTGGATTTCCATTATAGTCGTTGCATTCATTCTTGTGGTGATGCTAATGAAGATCCGCTTACAAACTTTAATCATCACTGTCATAGCCATTGTAAGTTTCGTGACACTTGGATGGGATGACATCCGTATTTCATTGCAACAAAACAAACAAGAAAGCAGTGATAAGCTCGATGAGCACGTGTCATCCATATCGAACGTTTCTTCCGATGC
>JAYTMF010000305.1:0-10624 GCA_043728755.1 Flavobacteriales bacterium | reverse complement strand
TTACAAGTTTGAATAGCATAAACAATTCCTCCAGTCTTGAGATGTAGTGTCTCTGATTCGTTGGTGGAAAATTCTTGCGTAGTTTGTTTTGTACAGGATGCCAAGAGCAAACTAACAAATGACATAAATAGAAGCACTTTTTTCATTTTTATTTTGGTATTTATTGAATAGTGCACAAACAAACAAACAAACAAACAAACAATGACATTTCCAAATTTAATATTCGAGATAACACTTTAATCTCGCACTACGCATTAGATCCATTTTGTTGCGATGCGTGTGGGATTCTCAAATCCAAGCGATAGAAAATTCACTTCCATCGTATAAAAATGAATGTGAATTTTCTATCACTTGATTTGGGTGTTAATACTATTGCAAGCATCGACTATGTGCATGAAAAGGTTGTGTGATTAGATTGTGTAGACTTATCCATCGTTTCTACTTCATTCCCATCCATCCGGGCTGCAGGTGGAAGATTTAACCCCTTAAATAACCGGACACGACTAGCAATAAATTTGTAGAGTCATGTCGAGGGAAAGAAAACCAAAAACGCACAGGACGAATGAAGTAAATCTTCAGATTCTTAAAGAGGGATCAACCAATGGAGCAGCGAAAAAGTTGGTTATGGTATCTCGAGTATGCAACGGGACGCAATACTGATCAGTGACAGGTCGAATAAACAAATCCTGCCGCAGGGTGAATTTTCATATACGGCAGGACTCTTTTTGACTCACTTAAACACTAACCAAATTCTTATGGATTCTTCCATAACAAATTCGTGAGCGCATATTAAAAGACTTAGTGGGAATTAGTCAGATATTGGAACAATAATCGAACGTCAAATTGATTTTCATCAAGAATTTGTTCGACTCTTTTCAATGATGCCTCTTTTGATCCTGCTTAAAGCTTCAGGAGTTATTCCTAAATACGATGCAATGTGATGTTGGGCCACGCGCATTTCCATGAATGAATATTTCTTTACCAGCTCCAGATACCTGCGCTCGGCGCTGTAACTCATGCTTTCCACCATTCGCTTCTGAACTGCAACGTAGGCATTTTGCATAAGTATCCTGAAAAATCTTTCGAAACGTGGATAGCTGACCAATAATCGCTCATAGTCATCACGGTGAATTTGAAGGACATTTGTTTCCTCCAATGCTTCAATGGTGTAGTTAGCAGGTTCGCCCGTCACATAACTCGTCAAATCACTTGACCACCAATCTTCAAAACCCAGTTGAAAAATATGGTCATGCCCTTTTTCATCTGTGAAAAAAGTACGCAGGCATCCTTTGATAATAAAGGTATTGTATTCGCATAATTCACCCGCCTTCAAAACAATTTCGCGCTTCTTAAAACTATTTGGTTTCATTACCAAAATGAGCGCGTTCCATTCCTCATCGGTGATTACGATGCGGGATTGAATATTTGATCGTAGTAGTTCAGACATAATTAATAATATTCATTTAGAGGATGATTCACTCCTTCACCATTTTCACAACAGCTGATTTTAAGCCATCAGTAACTTGAACTGTGTATAGTCCGGATCCAATATCCGACAATTCCAATTCGAAATTATCATAAACCGATTGGCGTTGGATATTTTTGTTTAGTATCAGTTTTCCCTGTTGATCAAAAATCTTAATTGCAATATTGCGATCATAACCAGTCACATTCACAAAACAAGATGCATTTGCAGGATTCGGATAGAGGAATACGGAACCCGAATAATCCGATTTTTCCGTGACACCAACCAAGTTGGTATTCCAATAAAAATAATGTTTCAGTTCTTTGCCGAAATTGGCCTGAAAACTCACGAAGTCAAAACCACTTACGCGATCAAATTTGCAATTTCCATTGCCATCGCTATTCGCGAAAAAACTCAAGCCATCTTCTCCTGAATCGCGCAAATGGAACATGTAACATCCTGCATTCAACTGCACTGTATCCAGATAAGTTGTATTTGGCGCATCAAAATTATTGTGTTCAAACACCACACTACCGTTCATATCATATAGTGAATAGGACGATTCAGCATTAGAAGCATTCGTTCTTAATTGAATGATCAATCGGTTGTCGTCGAGCGAAGTATATTGATAAACCGGAGGTCTTTTGAAATGGCTCTCGGCGTGATTATTTGAAGGGTTATCGTCTGCACCATCACCGCTCAACCCAAGTGTGACATAAAATATCAGGTCTTCCGTAATGCTACCCTGCCACATGATCGGATCATTGTAGTTCAATTCCACTTCTTCACTTTGCATAAAATTCAGATTTCCTGTCCAATGGTAGGCTCCGACGGAACCACCCTCAACACCAAAATAAATGTTGATATCCGTCAGCGGCTGTGAACCCTTATTTCTCAGAATGAATTTCGGTTTATTGCACATCGGATTCCATCGGCTGTTAATCTTCCAATCGCTCGGTGCTGTAATGGCATCAATTTCCGGATCGCGCATTTGATTCACAGCGCCATATCCAAACAGCGTGGTGAAGAAAACATAATTGCCATAAGGATCATATTGTACGTCGTAATCAATTGTAAAACTGTCTCCGGTTTGCACGTGAGGTGTCAATTCCAATTCCTTGGTTGTACTGTTCATTCCCGGACACCAACCGGCTCGATCGTAGATCCATGTTCCTCCTTGCGGATAGAGCGGATTCACAGCGCATTCCTGCATGATGTCCCAAGACCATTGTTCCTGACCATTTACTTTCACCGATTGAATGTTGTTGCAAAACTCACCACAATTGTTATTGTCAGATCCGAATCCATGGCCCGTATTTGTGGTGGCCAATTTCCACATACTCTCCCCGGGTAATTTTGTGATTGACTTGGCGGTAATCTGATTATCAAAATTTGCAATTCCAACATTTCCATCCCACACCTTTTCTACACGGATGATGTCTCTTGCCGGAGGCCCTTCAATAAATACAAACTTTAAATCCAATAATTCTTGCCAGTTGCCAGCTTCCATCTCCACTGAATCTCTGAGCAAAGGAGCCCAGTCGGTCACATCGGTTACCCACGTCCAACCGTCTGTACCCAAGGTGAGATTGATACCATACATGGTGATGAACCGATTGAGTTCATATCGGTCGACGATTTCAAAAGGCGTTTGCCAATAGGTGAGTTCACCGTTATTAATAGTATACTCAGCGGGAACAAGCGTGGAATCGATGACAACTCCGTTGACGTCAATGGTAACGCTGTTTTGTTCTTCCCATGCGTATTCAACACCAATGACCACCGGCTGATAATTTTCTATCGCAAATTGCACAATCGAAACCGGTGGAATCATTTCAATCCACGCGCCGGTTGTGATTTCATTATGCGAAATGAAGTTACCTGTAACTATTCTGACCGAAGGGCGCGAATAGCCTTCTGCTGCATTTCTCCAGAGCTCACTTCCCTTGTAAGCAATTCGGGAAGCATTGCCGTGCATCCACGCGTGGTGACCATTTCCGCTTGCGTCGAGCACCATATCGCCATCCGATTCGTTGAACTGATAGTAGACCAAGAGATTACTCCAGTTAGGATGACCGGCATCCATGTCCCTATTCATCGAGGAGAGAATCGATGCTGCATTCAATTCAATATTGAACACCGCAAATTCATCTATGCTTCCGTTGTAAAAATTGGACCACCCCGATGCTCCACCGATGCTGAATTTAGCAATATCGAGCATCAAATTGTCGAGGTTCGTTCCAGAATGCCATAGGACACCATTGAGAAAAATCTTCATCGAACCGGAGGATGCATTTTTGGTAAAACACCAGTGATTCCACTTGCCCTCATAATTCGTTGTTGCGGCAAGTTTGTCAATTCTATCGTAGCCGCCGTCATATCCGGCATCCCAATAAACACGTCCATTCTCCCATGGAAGATGTGTATTGAGTACCCGTTGATTCAGTGAGTTCACACCTTCGAAAAGAGTTCCATTTTGCGGTTGCAAATCCGGATTTCCATTCTGCCAGAAACAAATACTTATCTGGTCGCTGACAGAGCTGAAAGCTGCCGGTGGAATTTTTATTTCGTCCTGCCCATCGCATTTCAAATACCTGTCATTACCTGACGAGATAAATGAAGATACATAGGTTGTCTCATCCACGCCGACATTCGGCACAACTTGCAGTTGCGGATTGGAATGATAAATCTGCAGAAGCAATGATGAGGTGCCGTCCCATTGAAAATTTCCGTTGATGCTAAATGATTGCCATCCGTTGCCATCTGTGGATGTGTCATGGGTGAATACACTTGTGAAAATAGTTGGATCATAAAATCCGGCAAGCGAAAGATCCGTTGTGAGAGCCAATTCCATTTTCAATGTTTGCACATCAGCGGGAAGACCTGAAAATAAAAACGCCAATTGCCCTACTTCCTGACCGGCCTGCAATCCTGCTTCAATAAGTTCATCCGCTCGATACAAGAACAAAGATCTTTGAGCCATGTTGGTAGTTAAGACGGCCGGAGCTGTGAGCGAAGCGATGCCGATGTAGGTTGTATTCGAATCAGCCATTTCGTCAATGACCACGGCACTTTGTGTGTATTGTCGAGTGATGAAAGCCGGCTGTGATGTCAAATTTGATTCGCTGAAATCGAAATTATTCACTTTGTAAATGGGATGCGTTGAACTTGTACTATCAAGTACGCCTGTGTGATCATACAAATAGGAGTATGTGAGATAATCCCATTCACCGCATGGATAGCCGAGATTGCCGGCAGACCCGTTCGTGAAACACTTCAGGTTGTAATACATCAAAATTTTCTGATAGGTCAACCCATTATCGGATGGTGGAAATTGAAACCATCGACGGCCGGGTGAATCATAAGCTGTGTTCGGATTATTTTGAACTGCATGTGTGAATGTTTGTACAATTGTGGTATCACCAGGTTGGGCAAAGGTGTTCAGTGCAAGGCATATCAAGGCATAACAAACAAGAAAAAATCTGATCATGGCAATATTTTGAGTTGCAATGTCAAGCCAAAAGGACTAAAATCCTATTTTATGATTCAAGAAAAAAAGTAAAGCCGAGTGCTGTTATTTTTTTGTTTCCGCAATAGCATCTACATTCACAACGATCTGCATGACAAAGTGAACCGGTTTCTGATCAACACTACCTATTAAAAACATTCGGAGTCCATTCGTATCCAGGAAATACTGCTGAATGCGGGCAATGTCCTGACTGTTGAGATTCATCTTGACATGGTTCTGGTTATCATTACCAGCTTGAAGATCGATTCCTGAATATTCGTAAAGAACGCCGGGAGATGTGGCATTAGCATTACCGAATCCAACCGAACCTGTAAAAGTATTCGGTGTCGCGCCATAAAACTCCCATATTTTATAGTTGATACTTACAAGTTCATATCGCTTTATTTTGTCTTTTACTTTTTCAAGTTCAGCATTGATCATGGCAGTTACCTCACCCGACAAATCAATCTGTGTAGAGTCATTCTCGGTAATCTCTACAGTGAAATTAAATGGGATGGTTGTTGAAAATCTTTTCTCATTGAATTTATCGCAACCTGACAGTAGAAATGCAACAAGAATAAAGAAATTTGTAAATCGCAAAGCTTTCATTGCTTTTGGTTTATTGGTTAATCTCACGAAAGTACAGTAACAATTTGGGATATCAAAGCTAAACTACCTGATGACTCTGATTTTATGACAGAAGACTATTTACATTACACTTGGCAATATCGGCTTTACAACAAGGCTGAATTGACTACCACCAATGGTCAGCAGCTGATCGTCATCCAACCCGGAATTCACAACCACCACGGCGGGCCGGACTTCAGTAATGCCAGATTGAAAATAGGCGACCAGTTTTGGAGCGGTCATGTAGAAATTCATCTCAAATCAAGCGACTGGCATCGCCATGGCCACACCGATGATGTGCATTACAAGAATGTCATTTTGCATGTCGTCTACCACAATGATGCTGAAATATACCTGCACCAGCCTGGCGATTTGCCTGTGTTTGAACTTTCTTCATACCTCATCGGCAATCAGTGGGAACGATATCGTCAATGGTTGCAAAACAAGTTCTGGATTCCTTGTCAGCCGGTGATATCTGACGTGGATCAGCTCACCTGGACCTCATGGAAGGATAGACTATTGATTGAGCGGCTTGAACAAAAATCTGCGGCATTTATGGTTCAGTTCAAGTCAACGGGCGGCGATTGGTCGGAGGTTTTCTACAGAAAACTCTCCCGCAATTTTGGGTTCAAGGTGAACGCAGATGCTATGGAACGACTGGCGGAAACACTGCCTCAGTCCGTTCTAGCGCGACACAAAAGTGATCCGTTTCAGATTGAAGCTTTGCTCTTTGGTCAAGCCGGATTGTTGCAAGAAATTTTCACAGATGAATATCCGCGTGACCTTCAAAAAGAATTCCGATTTCTTTGTCATAAGTATGATCTGCACGAGATGAATACTGCGGAATGGAACTTCGGGAAACTGCGTCCGCCCAATTTTCCAACCATAAGGATTGCACAATTCGCCGCTCTGATTTGTCATTCGGAACACCTCTTCACTACCATACTTGAAGAAAACTCACCACGGAATATTCTTCAACTTTTCAAGGCTGAGCCGCATGAATATTGGCAAAATCATTATCGGTTTGACGCCCAATCGTCGGACGATGTAAAATTAAAATCAAATTCGAGCCGCACTAAAAAACCCGGAACAGATTCTATAAATAATATTATGATCAATACTGTCGCTGTGGCATTGTTCTCATATGGAAAATACCATAATGATCAAACTCAGATTGACAAAGCGTTGAAAATTTTCGAAATTTGCACGGCAGAAGACAACAACATACTAGCAAACTGGGCAAAACTTGGAGTGAAATGCCATCATGCGGGGGACAGTCAAAGTTTGCTTCAGCTTTTTAATGTATATTGCTCTGCAAGAAAATGTCTTCAATGCCAAATAGGTCTGAAACTTTTGAAGAACGAAAAATGAAAAGGATTCCTTCTATACTTGAAAAACAAATGTTCGGCGTATGCGCGGGTATTGCAGATTATATGGGCGTGAAAACCCGACAAGTGCGCTTGTCATTTATCTATCTGTCATTTCTCACTTTCGGGTCTCCGATCTTTGCCTATCTGGTACTGATCTTCTGGAAACGAAATACGAGAATTTGGAAGCCGTGGATGTGGCGCAGAAAGAAGATCGAACTGTAGTTTTTCGATAAAAAAATCCTCACAAACTTTCGCATGTGAGGATTTCTAAATCTCAAAAATAATCAAAGCATTTCGTTGGCAAGATTGGCCAATTCGCTTCGCTCGCCCTTTTCCAGGGTGATATGACAATACAAATCTTGTCCTTTCAATCTTTCAATCACATAAGACATACCGTTGGATTGCTCGTCGAGATACGGCGTATCTATTTGGCGTACATCACCGGTGAGAATGACTTTCGAATTTTCGCCGGCACGGGTGATAATCGTTTTCACTTCGTGCGGTGTTAGATTCTGTGCCTCATCAACGATGAAAATACAATTCGACAAACTTCTACCTCGGATGAAAGCAAGAGGGCAGATTGTAATTTTTCCTTGGGCCTGCATTTCATCAATGGCTTTGCGCTTCTTTTCATTCTCGCCAAATTGATTCTTGATGAAATTCAGGTTATCCCAAAGAGGTTGCATATACGGATTTACTTTCTCCTGTGCATCACCGGGCAAATAACCAATTTCCTTGTTGCTCAGCGGAACAATCGGACGAGCAAGAATGATCTGATCGTAATGATTTTTCATCTCCAGCGAACCTGCCAATGCAAGAAGAGTTTTTCCGGTACCGGCCACTCCTGAGATCGTCACCAGCTTGATATCAGGATTGAGTATCGCATGCAAAGCAAAAGCTTGCTCCGCATTCTTTGGTTTGATTCCGTACGCATAAACTTTATCTACGCGTTCTATCTCTTGCTCTTTCGAATTGAAATAGGCCAGTGCAGAAGCGGAACAATTCTTCAAAATATAGAAATGGTTGTTGTGCTTCATTTTTCCAAGCACCTCCACTTCATCGGATCTTCCTTCCTGATAAAGTTTGCGGATAAATTCGGCATCCATGTTCTCAATCGTGGATTTGCCGCTGTACATCATCATGCATTCTTTCACCTTACCTGTTTTATAATCTTCTGCAGGAAGGTTCAATGCTTTGGCCTTTAACCGAAGATTGATATCCTTAGTAACCAGAACAACCCTTAAGTTTTTTTCTTCCTGCTGAATTTGTATTGCAGCATTTAGAATTTTATGGTCGTTTTTTTTGTCTTCAAAGATGATCTCCGCATTCTGAGGCAATTCACCTCTTGTATTGATAATAATTTTTAGTGTTCCGTTCTGATCATTCTCAAGAGGAATCCATTCTTGTAAAGTATGATCTGCGGAAAGTCTGTCGATGATTCTGATGCATTCTCTGGCTTCAAAATTCTTGGTCTCATTTCCTACCTTGAATTTATCCAACTCTTCCAGAACGGTTATTGGAATGGCTACATGATTGTCTTCAAAACTGTTGATGCTGTTGTGATCATGTAATAATACCGAAGTGTCTAATACATAAATTTTTTTGGTTGTGACTGGTTGAACTGTGTGATTTTGGACGGCAATTGATACCACTTTGGTCGGTTTCTTCATTGCCTGCTTTTTTGATGGCGTAATCGCTTTTCTCGCTACCGGCATAATCTTAAAGCTGTTTAGGTTTAAAACACTCACTAATTGTCCTTCGCGGATCACGCACGTTTGAGTGAACCATTGTTCGGACATGACGAATGTATCCGCAATGCTGTTTTTGCGACAGTTATCTGCTTATAGTTATTAACCGCCCATAAGTTAATTAAGTTTGGTTATCGCCTGATGTTAGCATACATCATAGAATGACATTACTCTGAAGATTAAGACTCATCTGTTTGCCTGACAGCCTTTACTTTTGCGCACTTATGGCGAATCAACTAAAAATTGGAATTGTATGCTACCCGACGTATGGCGGTAGCGGTGTCGTTGCAACTGAACTTGGAAAAGCTCTGGCGGACAAAGGTCACGAAATTCACTTCATCACATATAGTCAGCCTGTGCGCCTAGCATCACTCCATAAGCGCGTTCGCTATCATGAAGTGGTGGTCAGCGATTATCCGCTATTTATTTATCCACCCTATGAGCTTGTGCTGGCGAGTAAGATGATCGAGGTTGCGAAATATGAAAAGCTTGATCTCATGCATGTGCATTATGCTATACCTCATGCTTCTGCGGCTATTACGGCAAAACAGGTGCTTGCTGAAGAAGGTATACACCTTCCGGTAATCACTACATTGCACGGAACGGATATTACGTTGTTGGGAAAAGATGCATCGTTCGAACCGGTGATCTCTTTTGCCATCAATAAAAGTGATGCTGTGACGGCTGTTTCAAATAGTCTGAAAAACGACACATACAAATTGTTTGGCATCAACCGCGACATAGAAGTGATTCCTAATTTTCTGAATCTTGACAAAACAGAATTCAGTGGAAGACAAGAGTTGCGCGATGAGTACGCAACACCAGATGAAAAAATTCTCATACACGTTTCAAATTTTCGCCCTGTAAAAAGAATCGAAGACATCATTGATGTCTTTGCAAGAATCAAGGATCAAATTCCCTCGCAACTCGTGCTTCTTGGCGATGGACCTGAACGCACCAGAGCAGAACAAAAATGTCGCCAACTCGGCATTTACGAAAAGGTCACCTTTGTTGGCAACGTAAAAAACCCGATGGAGCTCTTGAACATTGGTGATGTGTTTATGCTTCCTTCGGAATCAGAGAGTTTTGGACTTGCAGCACTCGAAGCGATGGCCGTTGGTCTCCCTGTCATCTCCACCAATACCGGAGGATTGCCCGAAGTGAACAGACATGGAGTAACCGGTATGATGAGCGATGTCGGCGATGTAGAAGACATGGCGAAGAATGTCCTCTTCCTATTGAGTGATGAAAAGAGATTAAAAAAATTCAGTGACAACGCAAGAATTCGCGCTACAGATTTTTCACTCGATAAAATCCTGCCTCAATATGAGGCTTTGTACAACTCCGTTTTAGCAATGGCATGACACAGTCAGAACCGAAATTTATAGGGAAGAGAATCACAGTCAAGCGCACCAAGGAATCGCTTACCATAGAAATTTCTCAGCAGGTGGAACGCTGGCAGGAAGCGCTGCTGGTCGCCTGGCTAGCGGCCTGGAGTTTCTGCGGTGTATATTTTATCATTTATACATTCATGGCTGTTGATTTTAAAGAGCGCATTTTTTTCATCATTCTTTCAGCCGGTTGGATGTTCTTTTTTGTTCGCATCCTGAAAGTTTTTATCTGGAGAAAAAAAGGCAAGGAGATCATAACGCTCACAAAAGGAAAATTCCTTCTTCAAAATGCCTTTGGCAAAAAAGGAAAAACAGAAACGTTCACTTTTCAAAATATATTCAAGTTAGGCATGGTAAAAAAAGACCCGACATCCTTTCTCAGTTTTCTTGATGACAGCTTTTGGATCATCGGCGGAGACAGAGTTGGATTCAATTCGTCAGGTCAGCAAATCAGACTTGGCAAGCAACTCTCGGTGCAGGATGCCGTGCTACTGGTGCGTGTGATTGAAAGCGGA
>JAYTMF010000304.1:0-2960 GCA_043728755.1 Flavobacteriales bacterium | reverse complement strand
CGATGCTGATCCCAATAAAGTGATGACCGAAGTGGATGAATCGACACTCGATTATTTTATTTTTTCAAGTTCACAACTAGGCTGGATCAATTGTGATCGTTTTTATAATAGTGATGATCCTCTGGTGGATTATGTCGTTGAAATTTCTGGTGGAGGTAATACTTCTGTAAGCATGGTATTCGATGAATTGAATAGCGTGCTTCGGGGTGTGAGTGAAGGCAATAAAGTTGTTTTTCACGACGTGCCCGCAAACAAGAAAGTGCGGCTCGTAGGTATTCAGTATAACGAAGAGGCGCCATTGATGTGTGTAACGAAATCGAATACACAAAATGAAAGGACTTTGCTCAACGCATTTAAACCGTTCACGATAGGAGAGCTAAGAGGACAGTTCGTGAAGTTGGAATAGGATTCGATTTTGCGCGTCGGTTTTGTTGTGGATTGGCTTTTTATGCTCACGAAGTTTTGCAACGATTGTGCTCATTCACTTCGTTATTACAGCTTTCGATTCGTTACCTTTGCCGCATCAAAATTAAATACACAATGAGCACTATTTCTGCAGCAGAAGGAATCAATATCGAGACAAGCTTGCTTGCACTTGGAATAAAAAGGAGCAATCATGGAACAAGCACGGGGAAAGAGTTTTTCGCCAACGGCGAAGATTTGGATTCTCGCTCTCCTGTCGATGGTCAGTTGATCGGAACAGTGAGTACGACAACAGTTGCAGATTATGAAAAAGTAATATTGACAGCACAAGAAGCATACAAGTTCTGGAGAGGTATTCCTGCTCCAAAAAGAGGAGAGGTTGTGCGCCAGTTTGGCGAGAAGCTCAGAAATCATAAAGCCGCTTTAGGTCGACTTGTTTCATATGAAATGGGCAAATCACTTCAGGAAGGATTAGGCGAAGTTCAGGAGATGATCGACATCTGTGATTTCGCAGTTGGTCTTTCGCGACAGTTGTATGGTCTCACAATGCACAGCGAGCGTCCGGGGCATCGTATGTATGAGCAATGGCATCCCATAGGTATCGTTGGAATTATTTCAGCCTTTAATTTCCCGGTTGCTGTCTGGGCATGGAATAGCGCTCTTGCTTGGATTTGTGGTGACGTTTGCGTGTGGAAGGGGTCAGAAAAAACTCCTCTTTGCTCCATCGCTTGCCAGAATATTTGGAACGAAGTAGCAGCGGAAAACAATTTGCCGGGAGGAATATCGAGTATCATCAGTGGTGATTTCAAGGTCGGCGATATGATGGTGAGCGATCGTCGCGTCCCTTTAATTTCCGCTACGGGAAGTACGCGAATGGGTAGAACTGTCGGTGCTAAAGTGGCAGACCGCTTTGGTAAAACGTTGCTGGAACTTGGCGGAAATAACGCCATCATTGTGACGGAAAATGCAGACCTGAAGATGACCATCATTGGCGCTGTATTCGGAGCCTGTGGAACTGCAGGTCAGCGTTGCACAAGCACTCGTCGTCTGATTATTCACGAGAGTGTTTTCGAAGAAGTGAAGAATAGACTAACAACAGCGTATGCTCAGTTGAGAATTGGAAATCCGTTGGATGAAATGAATCACGTAGGCCCGTTGATCGACATCACAGCAGTGAATATGTATTTGAAATCTATTGAAGAGGCGAAGACCCAAGGTGGAAAAGTAATTGTTGAAGGCGGCGTGTTAAGTGGCGGCGGTTATGAAAGTGGGTGTTACGTCAAACCTTGCATTATCGAAGTGAAGGATTCTTCCCTGGCCATAGTTCAGCACGAGACTTTTGCGCCGATTTTATATATTATGAAATACAAGGAACTCGATGAAGCAATTGCTATGCAGAATGGCGTGGTACAAGGTCTATCGAGCAGTATCATGACAACCAACATGCGTGAGGCCGAGCGTTTCCTGTCAGCAGAAGGAAGCGATTGTGGTATTGCCAATGTGAATATCGGCACTAGTGGTGCTGAGATTGGCGGAGCTTTCGGAGGCGAGAAGGAAACTGGAGGTGGTAGGGAATCGGGTTCCGACGCATGGAGAAATTATATGCGCAGACAAACCAACACCATCAATTATTCAACTTCTTTACCGCTTGCTCAAGGGATAAAATTTGATTTCTAAATTGCTTTAATGGAAATTATTTCGTATCATTGAATATGAAGAAGATTTATATTTCACTGGCGATTTTGGCTATTTCGGTTTCGGCTTTGTTGGTGGCCTGTAACCGTGACAAGGATGGTTCGGCCAGGTTAAGGGTTGTGTTGCATGATATGCCTGTGGATTTTGATTCTGTGAAGATTGAAATCCTCGAAGTGAGAATCCACTCTAATGCAAACGGTTGGACGAATCTGCAGACACAGGGAGGCATTTATGATTTGCTTACTCTTCAGAATGGTGTAGATACGCTGCTTGTGCATCCTCAGGATGTTCCTTCAGGATTGATTTCACAAGTGCGTTTCATTCTAGGTTCACATAATCATGTCTATATCGGAGCGAATGAATTTCCGTTGTCTCTTTCCAGTCAGGATGAAAGTGGTTTAAAGTTGAATGTTCATCAAGAACTTACAGAAAATCAGCTGTATACGCTTAGTGTAGATTTTGATGCACATGAAAGTATACACCAGACGGGTAGTGAAACCTATAAGTTGAAGCCAGTTCTGTCCGCGAGCTTCCAGCAATAGAAAGTCACACTATTTTATAAACTTAGAAATGAGTTTTTTGTAGTATTAAGCCTTACTGCGGTTTTGTGATATCATGCAAGTTTATCACTACATATTATACCAATGTGATTTATAAAACAGGCCAAGGATTGAGAAATCATACAGTGGAAAATGCCGATGGATAGAAGTGTTTAGTTTAATCTGGCGAAGCAAAGATTGGATTATTACACTTGTCCAAGCGGTATTATAAAATCCTTTCGACTTGAACGACGAACAAGTCAACCTATTTCGGGCAAGGTCATCTACACAGCATGAACACAG
>JAYTMF010000303.1:0-5149 GCA_043728755.1 Flavobacteriales bacterium | reverse complement strand
CCTTTTTTTGTTTTTCATTAACCACTCGTTTATCTTTTTTGTTTTATGTGCTGAGTGATTGTCTGTAATGAAGTAAATTTTTCGCTTACTATGTTTTATTGTCTATTCCGGTCAAAGTGTACCACCCATTCCGGTCCATAGTGCACCACCCATTCCGGTGAAAGTGTACCACCCATTTCGGATAATGTTTTTGGATCAATTCCGGCCAAAGTGTACCTCTTCACAAAAGTATTCCGGTGAAAGTGTACCACCGAGGAACTGACATGCCGGCATAAGTGTACTGAACGTCGCTGGAAAATTTTCGACATCGCGGTTATGGAAATAGCGCCTGAAAGAACTAAAGATTACCATCAAACATTTTCTCATTTATTGCTGAGAGCGGAAAATCTATATTTTATAGGCACTTTCCTATTTTTATCCATAGAAAATAGGCGTTCTAAAAAAGCTTCAACTTTTTTCCTGGTTTCATTATTCAATAGTTTTGACCTGAATGACCCATTTCTCCCACTCAACCCGCAACTATACAATTTTCTGAATAAGCTATTGTCCTTTTGGGATAGTGCCATTCATAAATAAATGAACTTTCTTAATTCGTATTTAAAAACTGAATTCGCTGGGCTAAACTAAAATGGGAATCAGGCCAATCTTGCAAATTTTAGAAATGGTGGTATGTAAGAAAACAAGGAGTGCGAAGCCTCCGTTTTTCATGCTTTTAGCCTTTGAATTAATTATCCTATTCCCGTATTTGCCGGCTTTCAAATGAGTAATTTCTTTTTTAAATCCTATTGTCAACTTCTGTTACACCCGGAAACTTCGATTTTCCAAATGTGAAATCACCGTCAGGTAGGTCTGTTGTGGTCTTGAAATTTTTGATCTTGTATGTGATCGTAGCATTCTCGCGCGTTTTCACCTCCACTTTGAAGACTTCCATTTTTGCTTTGTCAATGGAAAGGCTGATGGTGTGATATGACTTGTTCTTGACATCATTTGGATTCAAAGCAATATGATAACAATTCAAGCCATCTTCAAGAGCATTGGCGTTCTTCATTTCGTGTTTGAAATTCTTTTCCCAGATCGTAAACATTTCTGATGGATCAAATCCACCGTCTTTCACATCCGCCAGGTCATCAATTGTAACAGAGTTATCACTTTTATTGTAATTCCACACTGTTTTGCCATCGCACCAGATCTGATAGTCACCCATATTGACATAATACTTTGAGCCCTTGATTTTCACAGAACCGGTGTGCGTCTGATTGATTCCTGCTTTCGGATTTTTCAAGGTGCTTGTGAAATCCGAAGTGATGGTCTTAAACGTTTTTGCTTTAGCAGATAATTTGTCCAGTATTTCTTTGGACGTTTGCGAATAAACTTGCGAGATGCTGCCGATCATGGCCATCATCAATAAGAATGTAATTTTTTTCATGGAATAATTTAAAACGGTTCTTTTGCAGACGCGTTTTTCAAGAACTGTTCCAAAGAAATTTCATCAGGAATAATAACCTTCCTTGCCTTGCTGCCTTCAAAAGGGCCGATGATACCTGCGGCTTCGAGTTGATCGACCAATCTGCCCGCGCGGTTATATCCCAGTTTTAATTTTCTCTGAAGCATTGAAGCACTTCCTTGCTGCGTCATTACAACAATGCGAGCTGCTTCACTGAACAATTCGTCTCTGTCTGCATCGGCGAAATTACCCATTTCTAAAGAATTCTCATCAACCACTTCAGGAAGGAGGAATGCCGTAGGGTAGGCTTGCTGATTGCCAATGAAGTCAGTGATTTCTTCCACTTCCGGTGTATCTACGAATCCACACTGCAAGCGAATAAGGTCATTGCCATTTGAGAAAAGCATGTCACCACGGCCAATGAGTTGATCGGCTCCACCGGAATCAAGGATGGTTCTTGAATCTATTTTTGAAGTCACACGGAAAGCGATGCGTGCAGGAAAATTCGCTTTGATGGTACCTGTGATAATATTTACTGATGGCCTTTGTGTGGCAATGATGAGGTGTATCCCTATGGCGCGTGCCAGCTGTGCCAATCGCGCGATCGGCATCTCTACTTCCCTTCCGGCCGTCATGATGAGATCTGCAAACTCATCCACTACAAGCACTATGTATGGCAAATAGCGATGGCCGTTCTCCGGATTCAACCTGCGCGCTACGAATTTGACATTGTATTCTTTGATATTTCTGCAACCTGCGGTTTTCAGCAATTCATAGCGCTGATCCATCTCAATGCAAAGTGATGTCAATGTCTTCACCACCTTCTGAACATCTGTGATGATAGCTTCTCCTTCGTTGGGAAGCTTTGCAAGAAAGTGCCTTTCGATCTTGTTGAACAGCGTGAGTTCTACTTTTTTCGGATCGACAAGAACGAATTTGATCTCTGATGGATGCTTTTTGTAGAGAAGTGAAACAAGGATGGCATTCAAACCAACGGATTTACCCTGACCTGTGGCGCCTGCCATCAATAAGTGTGGCATTTTAGCTAAATCGGCCACGAAGTTTTCGTTGGAAATGGTTTTGCCCAAAACAATCGGCAATTCCATGTCCGCATTTTGAAATTTTTCAGATGCGATGAGTGAACGCATGCTCACAATGTCGGGCTTGGAGTTAGGAACTTCAATGCCAACCGTGCCTTTGCCTGGAATCGGTGCTATGATTCGAATTCCTAGTGCAGCAAGGCTTAAGGCGATATCGTCTTCCAAGCTTTTGATTTTGGAAATACGGACGCCCGGTGCAGGAATAATTTCATAAAGCGTCACTGTAGGTCCTATGCTCGCTTTAATCTTCGAAATTTCTATCTTGTAGTGATTGAGTGTCTCTACTATTCGGTTTTTGTTTTCCTCAAGTTCTTCTTTGTTGATCTGGGGTCCTTGTCCGCCGTGTGCCTTCAACAAGTCGATGGAGGGCAGAATATAGCGCGGTAGATCACGCTTGGGATCGAATGGCCCTAATTCTTTAATCTTTCTGCTGATCTCAGTTTCATCCAGCTCTTCTTCGCCTTGTTCAACTTCTACTGAAAAGTCCGCGTCATCTATGACAGGAATAGAATGCCCCGCAGACATTGGAACGATTGGAAGTAAATCCATTTCTTGTTCCGTCATTTCGGGTTTTTCTTCCGGCAGGTTGACTTGTATGGGTTCATCGATGATCTCAACTGCTGCAACAGCTGTCTTCATCATATTATTCAGTGGGGCAACTGCTTCAACTATCGGATCGTTGATCAGCATATTTATCGGCTTTTGCTGCAACGCGTCATTTTTCAGGCGCTTGATGATGGCTGTATCAGGAATATTTGCTTCTTCTTCCAGTTCACTCTCATCCGGTTCTATGGCCTTTGCCCGGTGTTTCCACCATTCTACGAAACTCATCCAAACTGATTCAACATGGTGATTGAAATTGAAGATCAGGAAGACTCCCAATGTGAATGTCAAGAGCATCAAGGTTCCGAACCATCCAAGAGTGAAGACGCTCCATTGTGTGGCGAAATGGCCATAGCCACCAACAAGGTTTTGATTACATGTGATCTCAATCGTGTGATCCAGGCCCACCTTTTCGTGAAATAGGAACCCGACAGCCAATGGAAGAATGAACATGGCTGCCAATGAGATCCTTATCGTTTTCCAGTATGGCAGTAAATCTCGCTTCAGCCAAATCCGAATGCCTTTCATGAAAACGATGAGCGGAATGAATATGGCGCCAACCCCGAAGTATTCACTCATGAAGAACCAGGCTACATTGGCACCAATTTTCCCCATCCAGTTTTTGTAGGGCTCTTGTTTCGCAACAACATCAACGACTTCTTTGCTGGTTACAAGACGAAAATCATGTTGCCCGGAGATGAGGTAAGATACAAACGCCAGCAAAAGGAATACGCTGGTAAGCACCAGAAAGATGCCGGAGATTTTTTGAACCCTTGGTTCTCTGATGAATGCAATAAATTTTGCCCATCGGCCATTTCCCGCGGGCTTGTTTTTTTTAGGCTTCGTAGTTTTATCTTCAGCCGGAACGATTTCCTCGTCCTCCTTTGCTTTATTTCTGATGGTATTTCTTGCCACAATTCTTAATACAACACGGCAACGCGTAACGTTGCCACTAATTTTACAGGTCTTATTTTGCCAGTTTCAAAAATAGAAGGTTGAATTATCATTCACAGACATATGCAGTCCTATTATGAACATGGCTTTGTGCGGCTCATACCAATGTGATTTCTAAAACATGCCAATGTTTGAGAAATCATACAGTGGTATATGCCGATGGATACTAGAGTTTGGTTCAATCTGGCTAAACAAAGATTGGACTATTACACTTGTCAAATCGGTATAAAGGCACGGGAGACGCTGAAATTTGAAAAATGAATTCTAAACCCTTCAAAGATTTGGACTGTCGTTGCGGCATTTCTATAAAATGATGAATTGGTAGTCAGTTTATTAGGTGAGGATTTCCGATGGCGTGGTGCAATACTGTGCTCACTGGTTTTTTTAAAAAAAAATGGTCAAACACTTTTGTCAAAACGGAAAGTATGCGTACATTCGCCGCCCCGTTTAAGAAAAAAAGACAATGGCTAAGAAAGGAAACAGAGTACAGGTGATCATGGAATGCACTGAGCATAAAGTGTCAGGACTTCCCGGCACAAGCCGATATATCACCACAAAGAATCGCAAGAACACTCCGGAAAGATTGGAAAAGAAAAAGTACAATCCGATTCTGAAGAAAATGACTGTGCATAAAGAAATCAAATAATATTTAAGTGCTATGGCAAAGAAAGTAGTTGCAACCCTGCAAACGGGTAGTGGAAAGAACCACACCAAAGTAATCAAGATGGTAAAATCTCCGAAATCCGGTGCTTACACATTCAAAGAGGAAATCGTACACAACGAAAGCGTTCAGACTTGGTTCGCCAAGAACTGATTGCATTGTTTCAATAATTTTTGGAAGGCTTTTCTCAAAAGGAAAGGCCTTTTTGTTTGTCCGTTGGCTTTCTTAAAATAAAATATATTGTGCTGTAGGTAGGCGATATTGCAATTATCAAATCAGGAACATGAATTTTTTCAAACGTTTATTCTCAACAGAAAAAAAGGAAGTCCTCAACCAAGGCCTTGAAAAAACACGTGCCGGTTTTTTTTCGCGGCTGGCAAAAGTGGT
>JAYTMF010000302.1:0-7456 GCA_043728755.1 Flavobacteriales bacterium | reverse complement strand
TATCCGGTGACCTTACTGCAATTGGAAGCGTACCGTTACAAAACAATATCTTTTACAACAATGGCAATATTGCATTGACACAGCAGGGCAATCCTTCCAACCTCAACAACGATATTTATATTGAAACAACGGGTACTGATCCCGCCAATCCCAACTCGACCTTCTCGCAACAAGTTTTGAGTGGCAGTCAATCCATTCAGGGGCTGGCGACCAATACAACGGATGGCTACAGCAACATGGTGAATGGAACACACTTCGAGCGCGTGAACAATATGCGCAAGTTGACGTCAACAGAATTCAGTTACAACTCAAGGCTTGGATTTATTTCTTTGAAGCAATCCCTCAACAATGCCGAAGTACTTGCCATAGCATACGAATACACTTTGAATGGACAGACCTATCAGGTAGGAACCATTTCTCAGGATGGATTTGCTGCGCCTTCCGCTCTTGTTTTGAAATTGCTGAAGCCATCCATCACTCGTGTAAAACTGAATGATACTTTTCCTGCACCGTTGTGGAGTAATATGATGAAAAACGTATACAGCCTCGGCGCTTTCGGTGTTGCCCCTGAAAATTTCAGACTGGATGTATGGTACAACAATCCGGCAACAGGTGTCAATCAAAATTATATCCCGCGTGAACCGTTGAATGGCACCATCCTTTTGCAAGTGCTGAATCTGGACAAGATCGATTCGCAGCAAATGCCATATCCGGATGGTTTCTTCGACTTCATCCCAAATGCCTCAACATCCGGAGGATTGATAGACGCGCAAACAGGTCGTGTGTTCTTTCCTGTGGTTGAACCTTTCGGAGAGCATCTCGCGAAAAAAATCCGCGATGGTTTGCCATCCGAACCTGAAGTTGCTGAGCAGCTTATCAAACAGATCGTTTATCAACCACTATATGACTCCACCAAAACTGCTGCACAAATTCTCTTTCCGAATTTGAATCGATTCAGAATTAAAGGACAATATCAATCGTCCTCAGGATCTGAGATTTCACTCAATGCATTGAATATTCCGCAGGGATCCGTGAGTGTTACTTCCGGTGGACTCAGACTCACAGAAGGTATTGACTATACCGTGGATTATAATCTTGGAAGAGTGCGAATTCTGAATGATGGTATCATGAGCAGCGGGCAACCCGTGAAAGTTTCTGTTGAAAGCAACTCGTTGTTCAATCTTCAATTCAAAACGATGATGGGCAGCCGTTTTGATTATCAGTTCAATAAAAACCTAACTGTCGGCGCGACCATCCTCAATCTTCGTGAACGACCCGTGACACAAAAAGTGAATATGGGAGATGAACCGGTGAATAACACGGTGCTTGGAACTGATATCAATTTTCAGAAGGAATCACCTTGGTTGACGAGCATGGTAGACCGCATTCCGCTATTGGATACAAAGGCGAAATCCAATATTTCATTTCAAGGAGAAATCGCAAAACTTTTTCCCGGTCATAGCAAAGCCATTTCCAAAATTGGCAATGCTTATCTTGATGACTTTGAGGGTAGTCAGAGTGTGATCGATCTACGAAGTTTGAATCAATGGTTCATGGCGAGTACACCTAAACAACAGGGTGCACTTTTTCCTGAAGGAAATTTCGAGGACAGCCTCATATACAATTACAACAGAGCGCGATTGAGCTGGTATGTCATCGATCCACTTTTTTACCGGACAACCTCGGGCCTTACGCCACAAAATATTATTAACGACAATTGGTATAGCGATCACCGCATGCGTGAAATTCTTGAAGGAGAAGTTTTCCCCAACAGACAATTGCCTCCGGGTACGCCACCCAATATTGCCACTTTTGATTTGACGTTCGATCCATCCGAAAGAGGTCAATACAATTACGAGTTACCAAATGGCACAACTGCTTCTTCGGGATTAACACCAAGCGGTAAATTGCTTGATCCGGAAACGCGTTGGGGCGGAATTCAGCGCGCATTGACCACAACAGATTTCGAAGCGAGCAACGTGCAATTCATCCAGTTCTGGATGATGGATCCCTTCCACGGCAATTCCGAAAACCAGAATGGTGGTGAACTTTACTTCAATCTCGGAAACGTATCTGAAGACGTTCTCAACGACAATAACTGGACATACGAAAATGGATTCCCCAGTGCAAACAGTCAGTTGGAAATAGAACAATCTGTTTGGGGAAATTATCCGTCGCCCAATAATTTCAACGTTGTGAACGCCTTCGATAATTCAACTGGAAATTATTTAGAACAAGATATTGGACTGGACGGTTTAAACAGTACGCAAGAGCAGAGTTTTTTCTCCAGTTGGCTGGCACAAGTGCAAGGATTTCTTACTGATTCAGCATATGCAGCATACGCACAAGATCCTTCCAACGATGATTTCCACTACTTCAGAAGTTCACAAAGCGATGGAGCCAATTTGAATACGATTGAGCGTTATAAATTCTACAACAACAACGAAGGCAATTCCAACACGGCATCCCCTGATGGATACCCGATCACGGCGACTACACTTCCGAACTCTGAAGACATCAATCAGGATATCACTTTGAATAATATTGAAAGTTATTTTCAATACAAGGTGAACTTACATCCTAATGATCTTGGCGAGAACAATATTGGTAGAAATTACATCACCGATAGTTTTGAAACTACAAGAACCGTAGCAGACGGTTCAGACAAAACGATTCGCTGGTATCAGTTTAAAATTCCAATCAAAGAATTTGAACAACGTGTTGGCGGCATAGCCGACTTCCGTTCAATTCGTTATATGCGTGTATTCCTCAAAGGCTGGAAAGAACCTGTGACATTGCGTTTTGCAAGGCTCGAACTGGTTCGTGGTGAATGGAGAAAATTCGAAGGCAGATTACTTGCACCAGGAGAAATTGAAATGGGTGATCCACCGCCTACTATATTCAATATTGCTGCAGTGAACATTGAAGAGAATGGTAACCGAGATCCTGTACCATACGTGGTGCCGCCCGGAATTATTCGTGAGCAGGACGTTGCCAGCGCTAATCTCAGAAGTTTGAATGAGCAGGCACTTTCATATCAGGTATGCAATCTGGGCGACGGCGACGCACGCTCTGCCTATCGCACCGTGAATTTTGACTTGCGACAATACAAGCGTTTGAGAATGTTCGCACACGCAGAGGCGCTCGGTATTCAAAGCGCATTGACAGATAAGGATCTTACCGTCTTCCTTCGATTGGGATCAGACTTCAACGATAATTATTATGAATACGAGATACCCATGAAGGTCACCGAATGGTACACGGGCGATGATGAAGCAATATGGCCTGAGGATAATAATTTCGATATCGTATTGAAGGATCTTCAAAATCTAAAAGCGAATAGATCTTCAAATACACCCGCATCTGCCGTTACGTCGCAAATGATAGGCAACGCTCAGGTATCTGTAAAAGGAAATCCCAATCTCGCGAATGTTACCGTGTTGATGATTGGAATTCGCAATCCTGCAAAAGATAAAAACGTATTCAAAGCCAATGACGATGGACAACCAAAATGTGCGGTCATTTGGGTGAACGAATTGCGACTATCCGAATTCGATGAGAAAGGTGGTTGGGCTGCGATAGCGAGAATGAATGCAACCCTTGCAGACTTTGCCACGGTGGCAGTGGCCGGAAATATTTCCACACCCGGTTGGGGCTCATTGGAACAAAGAGTGCAACAGCGACAACAAAAAACCATCATGGGATTTGATGCGAATTCCACGATGCAGATGGGTAAATTTTTTCCTGAACATTGGGGTGTGACATTGCCTATGTATGTGGGCTATTCTGAAACTGTAAGTACGCCACGATATAGTCCGCTTCAACCAGACCTTGAGATGTCCGACCTGCCCAATACGAATCCGCAGCTCAAAAAGAAATCTCAGGATTATATCAAACGACGAAGCATCAATTTTACCAATGTGCGAATAGCACCGAAGCCATCTTCTGCGGCTAAAGGTGGAGATGACAAGGGCAAAGCTCCGCCCGAAGCACCCGGAGCACCCGGAGCAGCACCACCTGGTGATAGTGCACCGAAAAAAGATCACTTCTACGGTATTCAGAATTTCTCTGTCACCTATTCTTACAATGAAGAATACCAACGCGATATCAATATCGATTGGAGACTTCGAAAGACATACCTCGGCGCATTCGATTATTCTTTTCAGAACAAGCCAAAAGAAATCAAGCCGTTTGAGAAAATCCCAATCATCAAGGATTCGAAATATTTAAAGTGGATCAAAGATTTCAATTTTTATCCAAGCTATAAGCAAATCGGATTTCATACAGAAATGAACCGTGGTTATGAGACCAGTCGTGTTCGCAATAACACTTTGGAACTAGCGGGCGTGTACAGCGATATTTTGTTGACCACACAGGTGCAAAAAACCTGGAGCTGGAACAGACAATACACATTTAAATATGACTTGACAAAAAGTTTAAAGGCAGATTTTACGGCTAGCAACACTGCGCTTGTTGGTGAACCCCGCGGCGTGATCGACAAGGAAAATACTGATTGGTACAATACATATAAAGACACCGTCTGGGCAAACATTCAGAACGGTGGTATCACCACTATGTACAATCACAATGTTGGCGTCAATTACAAATTACCGTTTGACAAATTTCCATTGATCGATTTCATTAGCAGCGATGCGCGGTATGCGGCTACGTATCGGTGGGATCGTGCGCCATTCACACAGGATTCTCTTGGCCACACCATACAGAATTCGCGCAATCTTCAATTGAATGCTCAAGGAAATCTTGAAACTTTGTATAACAAAATTCCATTACTGAAGAACATCAATACCGGCAAAAAACCTGAGACCAAAAAACCGAAGACTCCTGAAAAAGAAGACCCCACCAAAAAGGACGGATTCGGAAAAGATCTCAAACCGAAAGAGGAAAAAGATGTGGCCTTCAATCCACTTCACGCAGGCTTGCGACTGTTGATGATGGTGCGTAATGTCTCAGGCACATACACGCGAACAGAAGGTATGTCATTACCGGGATACAACCGTAAGACGCAAGCGTTCGGCATGGATGAAAAATTCGACGCGCCGGGTTATGGATTTGTTCTCGGCGAGCAGAACACAGATATCTGGGGAAAACCGAATGGTCAGAATTTCGCTGTTGATGCGTCGAAAAATGATTGGTTGGTTCATCTTCCAACGTTGAATACTCAGTACAATGAAACGTTTACTGAAACGTGGAATTACAAAATCAATCTTGAACCGGTGAAGAGTTTCAAGGTTGAAATCACAGCGAATAAAACAGAAGGACGTAATCTCACCAGTTTCTTCCGATTGGATGACATGGGCGATGATTATGTATTCGACTCGCCGATGGAAACGGGTAATTTCAGTGCGTCGATCAATACTTGGTCAACTGCATTCATGAAAGATGACAGGAAAGACGGATGGAATAATCAGGCATTCGAAACATTCTTGGACAACAGAATTATTTTCTCCGGTAAGTTAAACGGTGAAAATTATAATGAAGGTAGTCCGCAAGTAAATGGTTATTACACCGGCTTTGGTCCTACGAGTCAGAATGTAGTTGTTCCTGCTTTCATTGCAGCATATACCGGCAGTGATCCCAATTCGGTTTCTGTCAATCCGTTCAAAACAAAAGTTCAACCGAATTGGACCGTAACTTATGACGGTCTCTCGAAGATTCCTTCGATCAAAAAGTACTTCAAGCAATTCAGCATCAAGCATTCTTATAGATCGACGATCACAACCAATTATATAAGCAATCTCAATTATACCAGCAACGAGAACGGCTTGCCAACGGCTCTGGATCAAAGTGATTTCCACAATTATATACCACAACGTCAGATCAACAACGTCAACATTTCCGAACAGATCGTGCCTATAAGTCTTGACATGACTTTGAAAACAAAGAAGAGTAAAAATCCGGAAAAGACAAATGAGCCACAGGTCAAACTTGAATACAAAAAAGACCGAACACTCGGACTTGGACTGACCAACTATCAGATCACAGAAACGAAAAGCAATTCAATTACTATTGGACTCGGATACAAGATCAATGATGTTCCTAATCCTTTCGGCAGAAAGAAAGGAAGCAAACTGCCTATTCAGTTCATGAAGAATACAACGATAAACTTGAGAGCTGATCTTACGGTAAGAGACAACGTCACTATCATTCGCAAAATGGTGGAACAGACAAGTCAGCCCACTGCCGGTCAAAGATTGTACAGTATCAAGACCAGTGCAGATATGGCCGTTAATGAAAAGCTGACCATTCGATTCTTCTATGATCATCAACTGAACAGGCCAAAAATTTCGACATCATTCCCCACTTCAAATATTTCTGCAGGAATTTCATTGCGTTTCAGTCTCACGGGTTAAATCACATGCTGAACAAATGTTCGTCACCTGAATTTTTCTGAAACGACATAAAAATATTGTGACTACTGTCCTATCCATTTCAGCTTGAAACGCACCTTCATCACCAACCTCATTTTGCTCATCGGACTCAATCTGATGATCAAGCCGCTATACCTTCTGGTGGTTGAATCTGAAATACAGAACAGAACCGGAGCATTTGAATTCGGACAATATTTCGCGCTCATCAATTTTTCCTTTATCCTGAATATTCTTCTTGATCTGGGAACATCCAACTGGAACACGCGTCGTATTGCGAATGACGGAAGAGTCACACAGCGGCAATTCAAAACCATGATCATTTTGCGACTTGCCCTCGCAGGTTTGTATTTGATTGTAGCCATTGCCATTGGATGGCTGCTGGACTACAGCTCCACCCAAATGCTAATGCTGACAGTGCTTGCTTTCAATCAGATAATCGTTTCAATGATCCTGTACATGAGATCCTATCTCACCGGACTGCATCTTTTTCGGCAAGACAGTATCATTTCAATTCTGGATCGCCTCATACTGATGATCATGATGTCCGCTCTACTGTGGACTGATATTGTAGGACAGCAAACTTTTCGCATTGAGTGGTTGGTTTGGGGACAAACCCTCAGCTATGGAGCAACACTTTTGATTGCATTCATTTTGGTGTACTCACAAGGCAAAAAAGATCTCGCACGAGAGGATCCTATTTCGATTCCGGATGTACTCAAAAAAAGTTTTCCGTTTGCGCTGCTTATACTTCTTTCAATGATCGGGTATCGCATAGACGGCGTAATGCTCGAGAGAATTTCAGGAAGTGTGGAGGCGGGTATTTACGCAATGGGCTTCCGATTTTTCGAAGCGACAAACATGATTGCGTATCTCTTCGCTGTTCTTCTCTTACCGATTTTTTCAAGACTTCTCAGCAACGAAGAAGATGTCACACCGTTGCTGCATCTGAGTTTTAAGCTTTTATTTTCTGGTGCGTTTATCATCACGACACTTTGTTGCTTTTTCGGAAATGAAATTCTTGATCTGATCTATGATCGACACATTTCAGAAGCGACACCCATTTTCGC
>JAYTMF010000301.1:0-1672 GCA_043728755.1 Flavobacteriales bacterium | reverse complement strand
CCATCCAAAATAAAACGGCTGCCAGTGAAAGAAAAAAACCAGCCAACAAGAGTA
Source organism: Flavobacteriales bacterium (assembly GCA_043728755.1). GTDB lineage: Bacteria > Bacteroidota > Bacteroidia > Flavobacteriales_D > Sanyastnellaceae > JAIBBG01. The sequence goes on along the minus strand of JAYTMF010000301.1, from coordinate 1,618 downwards.
GAGTAAGGCTCATGACCAGCATTGGCGGTGCAAATTGCCTCATCGTTGCCGGTGCTCCTAGCTTGAGATTCACTAAAGGTTTATACAATCCATATTGATAGAACATAGTACTTAGTTTATCAAAATTTTCACGAGCGAAATATTTTATTTCTATTGTCGGAACCAGAACGATTTTTCCACCATTCTTCTTGATTCGCCCATTGAATTCATCGTCCTGATTGCGGTGTAGATCGGTGTCAAAAAATCCTATTCTCTCAAAAACATCTCGGCGAAAACAACCGTATGGAACAGTGTCCACCTCCACATCGTCCGACGCACCCAATCGATAGCGCGCATTGCCAATACCCAATGGATGAGAAGACGCGAGAACGATTGCCCTTGCTTCGATTGTATCTGCACCCCGCATGGTAATCCAAACTCCTCCGACATTATCTGCCTTATGTAAGAATAGTTTTTCGACTAAAACAGTCCAATAATTCGAAGGATAAATTGAATGCGCATCCATGCGAACAACAACCTCGCCCGTGCTCATTTTGATTGCGGCATTCAATCCCGGCGAAACAAATCGATCAGGATTATCAATGCACTTCACATAACTAATGGTCTGACCCATTTTTTCTATGATCGATTTCGTATTGTCTGTACTGTTTCCATCAGCTAAAATAATTTCGACTTTGTCCTTCGGATAATCCTGTTCCATCAAATTGGACAGGAGAGAAGAAATAAACTTCTCTTCATTGAAGCATGGTATAACAACAGATATGTAAGGATACTCAGTCATTGTAAAACTTCGATTTTATATATTTTAATGACGCATTGAGAAACTTCATGTGCATCCGATTTTTGATATTCCCGGTTGTGCTGTGCTCGTGATGAATGACCTTAAGTTCATGAAACACTTTGGAGGACAAGCCAAGTTTACGGCATTGCTCGGCTATGAAAATTTCTTCACCATAAAGAAAGGATTCAAAATGCAACGATCCTCCACCTTCAAAAAATGATTTGCTCAGAATCATCATACTTCCATGAACGGCATAAGCGTTTTCAACTGAAGATTGTGAGCGTGCGGCTTTCACAGATAATTTACGCTTCGCATAATGAAGTAATTGATATAAATAAAACATCCCATAATGACTCGTGACGTGAATGAGTCGATTGAGATGAATGTTGGAGAGTCGCTTGGAATACATTGGATTTAGCGCAGCACCGTTCAGCGACGAAATGATATCAGGCCCGGCCACCGCAACTTTCGATGTGTCAATACATTCAATCATCTTATCAAAGAAGTGATTTGGATCGAACGATAAATCAAAATTCGAAATGATAAAATGATCGGGAAAATTGTTCTGATGAATTGCCAGATAATGATTGAGCGCCAGATGTGCGGCTCCAACGTATCCAAGATTCTGTCCGGGAACCAGTAGATCGATTTGTTTTCCGACTGCAAATTTTTGTAAAACTTCTGGAGCAATCGACCCATTGTCTACAAGTATGAGATGCAACGACTGATAATGTTGAGTTGCAATAAATGATTGCACGAAAGAAACAAGTTCTTGCTCCTTTTTATAGTTGACCAATACGATGACAATGGCCTTCATTTTTTACGGAAATAATTCTT